>JAFMJK010000114.1 GCA_017853515.1 Chthoniobacterales bacterium
GCGGCCGCACTGACCGTCACATCTCGCGAGAAACTGGACCCGTCACGCCCCACCGCACGGACCGCGAGAGTGTTGTTGGCCGTGCGGGTGATCGACCAGGTCATCACTTGGGATCCGTAGCCGATACCGGAATCCGTGCCGCCGACAAAAATGGTGTTGGAACCGCGGTGCTCGATGTTGAGCAGAAATGTGCCACCCGCCCAGATGTTGATGCCCTTCTTGCCCGCATCCCCGTTGCCGCTGTCCCAATTGACGCCCCACTGGAAGGAGACGGAATCGCCGACCGCGAGCGCCGTGGTGAACGGGCGGATGGCTTTGACGAGCGAGCCCGAGCCGCCTTTGGCATAAAGCCCGAAAGAAGATGCGCTCATTCCGCTGATACCGGCCGCGGCCGGATTTCCAATGAACGCGCCCGCGTTAGAGTTGGTAGTGCTGATACTCCACGCACCGAAACCGGTGCCTTGATTCGAGTTGTTCGCCCAAGACGAATAATTGCCGGCACTGTCCGCACTGGTGAAGGCACCGCTATTCACCGGATCACCGAATTGGTCGGTGATGTAGATGGCGTGGTCGTTGGCGCCGCCCTTGGGTGACCAAGTCGCGGTGTAGAGCTTGTTGCCGCGGATGGCCGCGTAAATACGCATGCCGTTGTCCGAAACAACAAAGTTTTCGCTGTCGAACACCCCGTCCATGACGAACGCGGCGCTGGTCGACGTAGACCAAGCTGATCCGCCTGAGGTGTCCGTGGTGCCGCCGCTGGAGAAAGTGTAACCAACCGAAGTGGCGCCGGCGGGCACTGCGTAGACATAGGTGAACTCCGTCGGGCCGCCGGTCATGGTGAAGCTCTGGGGCGAACCGCCGCCGACCGGTGTGAAATTGACCGTCACCGGGCCGAGCCCGTTGAGCACGCCATCGTTGGGGCGGTAGGTGACGGTGATGATCTTGTTTCCGCCGGACATGCTGAGCGACGAAGTCGCGTAAGAACCGACCGACGCGGGAGGCACGCTGGAAGAGTTGTAAATATTGTAGGCGTAGGGATTGCCGCTGATGCGGAAGCCTTTGATCACCTCCTGCAAATTCGACGCGCCGTCGCCGTCGGAATCCACGTCGCCATCCCAGCTTCCCGCGTAGTCCGTGTCCGCCGCCATGGCGTTGAGACGCGACCAGCTTTCGCCGAAGTTCGGGATGAGATCCTTGCTGTTGTCGCCGGGCCACTGGACATCCGGCCCCGGGTTGGTGCCGTTGAGGAATCCGCTGAGTTCGATCTCGTCCGGAATACCGTCTCCGTCCGAGTCGTGCAGGTTTTGCCCGAAGAGGTTGAAGACGACGCGGCGGGAGATGCGATTTTCATCCCCGGCGCCGGGATTGACCACGGCCTCGAAGAAATTCGGACCGTTGACAAACGCACCGGTGAAAAGTTTGTCCACACCACCCTGCCGGTAGCGACCGGTGAAGGTGAATTCGAACACGCCGCTGTTGGGCGCCGTTTCGGTCGGTGCGGGCTGCTCGTAACCGTTCCAGAAGAGCTTGACGCTGTTTGTCGCAGTGCCGGGCGGAACGGTGACCGTTGTTTTGAAGAAGGGCTCGTTGATCGTCGCGTTGTTCGCGTGGTTGATGGCGATCAAGGAACCGGCGGCATCGACCGTGAAATTGCGGGTGACCGTCGAAGCGTTGATGACGCTGCGCGAAGTGCCGTAGTCGGCCTCGGTGGCGTTGAGCGTGATACTGTGGCTGCCGGGGGAAAGGCCGCTCAGATTGATGCGCCACTTGCCTTTGATGACTTGGTCCGCCTGCTGAGAGGAACCGCCGTCGATCGAATAGGTGAGATTGTAAACCGTGCGGTCGGGGTTGTTGATCGTGACGACACGCGCGCCTTGGATCGTCTCGCCCTCATTGAGATTTTCAAACTCGAGGTCGGGTCCGCGCCGGTCGACGTAGACGGTTTCGGTCCAAGTCTGGAAAAGCGCCGGCTTGCCGACGCGGCCATTGAAGGCGCGCGCCTTGATCACATGCAGTCCTTCGGGAACGTTGGTCAGCGTCGCGGTCATGCGATAGTTGCCGTCGTTGATCTTGGTCATGTTCTCGAATCCGCCCGTGACCACGCTCTTGCCGTTGATGTCGATTACTCCGTTGCCGTTGATGTCGCGTCCTTGGCCCCACTTGAGCAGCACGTTGTCGACGGTCTCGCCATTCTGTTGCGGATTGGTGTTGGAGTAGCGGACATCGATCTGCACCGTGTCGCCGGTGAGGCGCACGATGTTGCGCACGGGCTTGGCCGCCCCGTCGCGGCCCGCAGGAATGAGCCACGGCATCGCGGTCACGCCGGCGCCGGAAAACTGCAGCGGATCGGTGCTCGCCGGCGCCTCGGCATTGAATGGCGCATAGCAGACGAAGCCCTGCCCGCCGCCGGAGGGAACCCGAATAACCGCTTGTCCGCTGCCGTTGACTGTTACGGTGTCTCCATTCCGTCCCGTGTAGTCTTTCAATTTGGTGCCGGGCGAGAATGCCGTTTGCACGGTGCGCGTCTGGTCGAAGCCGGAATCGTTTAGCGCAACCACCATCAAACCCTCTCCCGAATCGGGGTTTCCATTGCCGTTGAGATCATCGTAGCGCTCGTAAGCGAAATAATCCCCCTCGCTCCAGCGCGTGTATTCTTTGCCCCGCGCGAATTGGTTGTGAATGTAGATGAGATTGGGGATCGCGGTGCTTTGGAAGCCGTTGACCGTGTCACCCAGAGCGTAGTCGTAGCCTTTTTCCATCCACGTGTTCTTCCCCGGAGTGCGACCGATCTGGCTTTGGGCAAGATTGTTGCCGGAGAAGTAGACAACCGGCACGCCGACGCGCGTGAGGATGTAAGCATAGGCCAACTCCAGTTTTCCGGGCGGACCTTCATCGTGGCTGTGCGCAAACATCACCCCTTCCTCGGGGCTGAACCCGGAGAAACCGGCAAGGGCGGCGAGGTTGCCACCGTTGAAAGCGTCGCTCATCATTCCTTTCTTGCGCGGAAAATCGAGGTAGCGCGTCTTGATGCCCCAGTTCGGGTCGGACGGATTGCGCCAGTAGTCGACTTCCCCTACCCCGCCGATGAAGAACTCCGAGTAAACCAGAGCGTCGTCACGGCGGATGTCGTTCGAATACATGTCGTCGAACGGATTCGAGTCGCTCAAGCCGCGGCGCTCGTTGAAGTTCTTCTGGATGTTGTAAATGAAAGTTTTGTCGCGCACCGACTGCGTTTGGTTGGGCAGGCCGAAGAAGTCCTTGTAAACGTGCTTCGGCGCGTCGAGCCGCACACCGTCGTAGTCCATCGCGTAGCCCAGCCAGTTGATCCACCGGACGACGAAATCGCGGGAATTCTCGTTCGGAAGCGTGCCCGTGGGATGGTAGGGATACTTTTCGTAGTCGCCCGCATGGCGCACGAAAGGCGCGGGATCCTGCACGTAGCCGACCGAGTTCGCACCGCCGATTTGGAAGCGGTTGTCGAACTCCAAGACGATATCCATGAGGCTTACGAGTTCCTGGTGGAGAGTTCCGCCCGTGCCATTGTTGGCATCCCATTGCCACATGCGCTCCGCGCGCTTGAAACCGCCGGGTTGCGCTGCATCCGCCCAAACATGGAAGTCCTGCGGCACCATTCCGGGATAGGTGCGGAAGTCGGGACCGTTGCCCGTGTGGTTGAAGACGATGTCGGGATAAATTTTGATGTCCGACTGGTGCGCATTGTCGACAAGGTTGCGCAAGGAAGTGCGCGAACCGTAGCGCGTCTCCCAATTGCCCCGCTGGGGCATATCGCCGAGGTCGAAGCGGTCGAAAGAATTGTAACCGACGTTGCCGCCGTAAGCATAAGGATAGGGTCCGCCGATCGGCGACTTGCCCGGGGGCGGGGTCCAGATGGACTCATAGCCGGTTTCCGCGATCTCCGGCAGACGCTGATACATCTCATCCCAGCGGGTCTCGAAATACTGGATGATCACCTCGGATCGACCCGCTACGGCCGAGGCCAATAGGGCCAAGGCACTAAAAAGGGAGCGGCGTATCAGGTTCATGTCCAAGGGGATAAACTGAAAGTGCGGTCAGGCTGGCCCGACCGCGAACATTTCAAAGTAAACATATATTTCAGTCAAGGCAAGCGGCCGCTCGTTCGGAGCAACAAAAAAGTCTTTTGGGGTCGGCCGGATGCCCAACCGGCGCCCGCTCACCGCTATTCCAGAAACTTCCCCGGATTGAGCAAGTCCTCGGGATCCAGGGCCCGCTTGATGCGGCGATGCAGGTCGTCCGCACCCGGGTCGATCGCCTGCTTCCACCAACGTTTCTTGGCCAACCCTACCCCATGCTCGCCGGTGATCGATCCGCCCATGGCCAGCACGCCTTGGAACAAAACATCGAGCGCGCGCTCCATCCGTTCCTTCGTCGCGGGTTCGTCCGGATTTTCCACCATGAGATTCACGTGGAGGTTCCCATCGCCCGCGTGTCCGAAACACGCAACAGGAACGTCATAATCGCGCCCGAGTTGCGCCCCGAATTCGAAAAGTTCCACCAACTTGCCGCGCGGGACGACAACGTCCTCGTTCAGCTTGCGCAGTCCGGTCGCCTTGAGGGCTTCGGAAAATCCGCGGCGCAAATCCCACAAGCGCTGGCATCCCTCCTCGGTTGTCGCCGTTTCCACGACCAGCGCACACGCATCGCGAAGCAAAGCAGCCAACGCTTTGATTTCGACCGCCACGCTTTCTTCCTGGCCGTCGATCTCGACAAGAAGGTGTGCGTCACCCGGAGGAATGACGCCCTCGGCATTGGCATGCTTGCGCGCCGCCTCGAGGGTGAATCGATCCGCCACCTCCAGAGCGCAGGGCAGATACCCGCGGGAAAGCACACTCTGCACTGCAGCCGCCGCTTTGGATACGTCGGCAAAACTCGCCGAGAGCACCGCACGCGCCGGCGGCCACGGCAAAAGGCGCAGCGTCGCCTCGGTGACGATACCGAGCATTCCTTCCGATCCGGTGAAAAGTCCGACCAAATCGAAACCCGTTTTGTTTTTGTGCGTGCGTCCGCCAAGGCGCGCCACCGTGCCATCGGCCAGAACCGCCTCGAGCCCGAGCACGTAGTTGCGCGTCACCCCGTATTTCAGACAACGCGGACCACCAGCATTCGTCGCGATGTTCCCGCCTATGCTGCAATCCTTCAAACTGGCCGGATCCGGCGGATAGAACAACCCCTTGCGCCGCGCCGCGTCTTGCAGCTGCCCGGTGATGACACCTGGCTCGACCACGGCGACGAAATCCGCGGCATTTACCTCCTTGATGCGGTTCATGCGTTCCATGGACAGTGCAATGCCCCCACGCACCGGAACACATCCGCCCACGTAGCCGTATCCGGCTCCGCGCGTGGTCACGGGAATCCTTTCCCGCGCCGCGATCTTCATCACACCGGCGACCGATGCGGTCGAGCGCGCGAAGACCACTGCCTCGGGAAGAGTGCGGGCGAACCATTTGTCGCCCGACGCGGCCTCGCGCATCGCTTCATCGGTGCGCACGCCGTCGATTCCGGCGACTTTGCGCAACTCGTCGATGATCCGCGCGTCCACGCGGTTACATCCCCATGATCTCGTAGCCGCCGTCCACGTAGAGCACTTGTCCGGTGATCGAGGCCGCGCCATCGCTGGCCAAGAAGACACCTGTCGCACCGAGTTCGGACGTTTCGCAGCTGCGCTTGAGCGGCGCGTGCTCTTCGTAGTGCTTCATCATGGAGGAAAATCCGGCGATGCCGCGCGCGGCCAGCGTCTGCACCGGACCGGCGCTGATGCAGTTGACGCGGATTTTTTTCGCACCGAGGTCATAGGCCAGATAGCGCGTCGACGACTCGAGCGCCGCCTTGGCCACGCCCATCACATTGTAGTGCGGCACGACCTTCACACTGCCGAGGTAACTCATGGCCACGACGCTTCCGCCGTCGGTCATCATCGGCGCAGCCGCGCGCGACAGGGCGACGAGCGAATAGGCACTGATATCCATTGCGGTTGAAAACGCCGAACGCGAGGTGGAGACAAAATCTCCCTCCAGCGCTTCTTTCGGGGCAAAAGCCACGGAGTGCAGCAGCAGGTCGAGCTTGCTCGTGCGGCCTTTCACCTTGTCGAAAAACGCCGCGATCTCCTCGTCCTTCGCGACATCGCACGGATAAACCGGCACATCGGCCCCGAATTCCGCAACCAACTCCTCCACATTCTCTTTCACCCGCTCGCCCTGGTAGTTGAAGATAAGATTCGCCCCCGCTTCCTTCCACGCTTTGGCGATGGCCCACGCGATACTGCGTTTGTTGGCCACGCCGAAAACCACGCCCGTTTTGCCTTCGAGAATTCCTTTGCTCATAAGCTGACAATCATCCCAGAACCTCCGCGCCGAGGTCAATGACGGCGTGGCTCGTAGGGCGGCCATCCCCGGCCGCCGCATCGCATCATTGAAGACCGCGCCACACGTGACGCGGCTCGCGAGGACGCTCGCCCTCCGAGAATCGCCCACCCCATTGCATCGCCGCGCCCGCCGGCATTAAACTCCGCAGGCATGTCCGCCTGCTGCCACAGCACAACAAATTGCGAGGAGGATTCCGAACAGTTGGTCTTGAACCGCGAGGCCAAGACTTGGCTGCGTATCGGCATGGCCGGGCTCCTCGCCGCGCAGGCCATGATTTTCAGCCTCGCGGTCAATCTGTCGCCGGTCACCGGCACGGCGCGCTGGATCATTCACGGTGCACTCGCACTCTCCGCGCTCGGCGTCTTCCTGCTCGCCGGACTGCCCATTCTGCGCGAGTCGTGGAACGCGCTGCGCCACGGCCGAATTGTCTTCGAGCAGTTTTTTCTCGTCGGCATCATCGGCGCCTTTCTCGCTTCGGTGCACAGCTCCCTGACCGGCGCGGGCGGCGTCTACTACGAAATCGTCGCCGTGCTGGTGGCTATCTACACCTTCGGCACCATCCTTGCCCGCCAGCGCCGCGACGCACTGCGCCGCTCGATCGAGAAAATCGGCGCGGCTTTCGATGCATGCGAGCGCATCGGCCCCGACGGACACCGCGAGCGCGTGAC
>JAFMJK010000268.1 GCA_017853515.1 Chthoniobacterales bacterium
ATGGGGTGGCCGATTGGAAGCACCGCATTATCGCCCTTGGGAATGGACAAGTTCCGCGAGTTCGTGCAGCAGCATGGAGGATTTTGACAGCATGAGTGCAACAAGCGCAACTACTAGAGACATGAGCCCGCTGAGCCTGGAAACTCTTACCAAGGCTATGCGGGAGATTGAGCTTATGCCGAATCGTGACCAGTGGATCGTGGTCGACCCGCATGGGAGGATGTACAAGGGGAAGGTCGAGGATGTGATCCACGTATTGCTGGCAGAGCACCCTCTTCTGAAGATGCCGAAGATGTTTGGCTCGGAGTAGATTCCAGACAAAAAGCTGAACCTGTCGGAATTCCCGACAAGTTGCCAGCCGCCTCCGGGCGGCTTTTTCATTCCCCGACGGCGACTACCACTTGAAGTGATCCTTCACCCACACCGCCACCCCGACGAGGGCGGCCGCGATCGGGATCAGGATCTTGAACGCCGACACCATCATCTTGCTTCCGCGCCACAGCAGGATCAGCTCGCCGATCGCCTCGCGCGTCTCCTTCTCCGACTCGACATGCCCGATAACGCAATCGTGTGTTGCCCTGGCGAGAGCCTCGATAGCTTCGAGCCGCGCATTGAGCGCCGACGCCTCGCCCTTCCACGTCCGGCGGTCCTCGCCGCCGTATCCAGAACGATCTTGGTCGCTCACAGCGGGCTCACAAAGTGGCCCTGGAAGAACGTAACGCCCTGGCCAAGCAGAAACCCAAGAGTTCCTGTCCCGGCAACAAGCCCAAAGAGATCAACGTAATCGGTTGATCCGTTAAGCGGGATGATGGCCGAAACGTTTATTGATGAGTTTGTAGCGTTGAAGTTCACATTCTGCGCAGCCGTCCTGAGAGCGACGGTATTTTTTCTGATCGACGCACCGAGTGCGGTTATTGAACCGTTCGCATACCCGGTAATCTGCCCATCGAATCTGTAATATCCTGCGACAAGCGGGGTAAATCTGTAATTTGTGGCGCTGTCGAAACACGAGTCTGTGTCGAACTCCTCGCTCTGTAGCTGCGCAAGCGTCATTGTTCCGGATGCCACGGTTTGCGTCGATCCCGAGCGGTACGCACTGAATGCCGGGGCGCCGCATTGCCGGCTGACAAGCTGAAAGTCCGCCCCGTCGTAGTAGATTTCGGCCACCGATCCGGCCAGCAGATCGCCGGCGCCAAGGTCTTGAGTGCCATTTTTCTTGATCGTCTTTGCCGCGATCGCATTGACGTTGATCGTCGCCGATGCCGTGTTGGTTGTCCCGACGACGAACGAGAATCGCTGACCGGTTGCATATGCAGCCATCGATACTGGAGCTGTTGCCGTGATCGCATCCGCCGTTCCACCGACTCCGGTTAGTGCGTGGAGCACGCCGTCTTGCACCTGGCCGGAGGTTGCGTATTCGGTCCTGGCTGCCGCCGATGCGACGTTGGTATGCTTGTACCCGCCCATCGGAAGATTCGCTGTTGCCGGCGTCTGCCCATCTGCAGCAAGCGAACCCGTCAGCGCGTTGGCGACATCAGACATGAGCGAGTTGTGCGTGCTCGAACTGATCGTCGTGCCGGTCGTTACCGGCTGGCCGGCGGGTAGGGTGTAGGTTCCTAATCCGTTACGGGGCATGTCTTGTCCTTATTGTCCAAAGCCGAGTTGTTGAGCGATCTTTGACGCCATACTTGCGCCACCTCCGCCGGCTGCTCCCGACTGCAATGCCGCGGCGAGCTGGCGATTCTTCGACGCAAGTATGGCTTTCGTCAAAGCCTCGTTCGTTTGGCCATCAAGTCGCCCTAAAAGCATGTCGCCAATCGCGTTGCGGACAGGTTCCGGCGTTCCCATGCGCATTGATCCGTTCTTGATGATCCTGATGGCGCCAGGAATCATTCCGCTTGATGGCCCTGCGGCAGTTGCTGCGAGGTCGCCAATCGTGTTTGTGGTCAAGTCCTCAGCCGCGGCCTCACGGCCGAACGTGCGGGAATTGCGACGCGCCCCAAGGTTCTCAAGACGCTTCAGCGATTCCTCGGACCGCAGCATGTCGAGAATCTGCTCGTACTTGGCCTTGTCGCCGCCGGTCAGAGCTTCGAGCTTCTCGCGCAAGTTGCGATTGGTGCGCTGGTTCAGGAACTCGGTCTGACCAGCCTGCGCGCCGAGCTTGTTGCGCACAGCTTCGGCAGCGCCGATACGGAAAGCGTCCTGCTCGCTTTGCGAAAGTCCAGCCATCGTGGCGCCAAGCGATTCAGCATCAGACGACATGAAGCGCCGCCCGTCGTTGATCGCTTGCTTGAGCGCCGCAGGTCCGGCGTATGCGTCACGCGCCGATCTGTAGATAGACTCGCCGGTTTTCGGGTCAGTGGTCAGATTGTCAAGTTCACTGACAAGTTTCTTTTTCAGGATCGTGTAGGATCGCCCGAGCGTCGTAACCTGACCGGTAATCTTGTCCGTCTGGCCCTCGATCAAGTCGTCAATTCCGCGCTTCACCAGGTCGGCATCGCGCATCGACAGCCGGCTCGTTGCGCTGTTCATCAGCGGGTCAACCTGACCTGTGAAGTTCGCTGGCGAGAAAGGCAACTGCTCTGCCGTAGCGATCTTCTTCGCCGTCGCCATTGCCCCGACCTTCTCGGCAGCCTGTAGCGTGCCGCGCAGCGCATCCGATACCGGGACATCCATGGTGCGCAACTGCTCGTACAGCGGTGCTGCTGCGGCCTTCTGCTGCGCGGTCAGCGATGCCAGAACATCGGCCGGACGTCCTTTGCCACCGCTGATAGTTTCGACCACAGGATCGAGCCGAGCCGCCCGACCCTCCTGCCGATTGCGAATCACGGATTCGAGCGCGTTCTGCGTCTTTCCCGGCATCGCCGCCGTGACATCGAGCAGCGAGCGAGTGTTCTCCCCGGCCAGGTCGGCAAGCTTGGCGTCTGTCCCGAGCCATCGCTGCGTGTCAAGCAGCTCGCCCTTCATGCTGGTTTCGTCGCGCATCAAAGCTTGTGCAACGCGATTGCGCGCAAGACCTTCTGTTACCGGCTTGGAAATGAATGGCGTATGCGTCAGCATCGGATTCAAGATGGCAGATGCAACAGGAGAAGCCGCCTTCATGCTGCCCAAGATTGCCGGGCCAGCAGCCATGCCGAGCGCACCGCCGGTGACTGCAGGCCCAATCCTGTTTCCCGGCTCGGCATCGCCAGCGCTCTGCGCCGCACCCTGCGCTGCGCCTGTGACGGCAGCAGTCTGCCATGGCCCCATGCCAGCAACCATCCCCGGCGCAGCGATGGCAGCCCTGCCGGCCAGAGACGGAATGAGCATTGATCCTGACACCGATCCGAGTAGCGCCGACTTCGGGTATTCCTCCTTGAAATTCGCGATTGTCTGGTTGTACTTGTTGCGATCTGCTCCAAGCACTCCCGCAATCTCGTCGCCGAATCCGAACGAAAGAGCCTGGGCGATGTTCATTGCGCTGGCCACGCCGGCGGGCACGTCGTATGCGGCCGGCGCCGCTATGGTAGCGGTTCCAGGATCGAACGACGTTGGTTCTACTGGCCGCGCGGTGCTCGGGTCAAAGGGCATTGTGTGATCCTCTACTGCTTCCAGGTGCCATCGGCTTGATAGGTGGCCTTGTTGCCCTTGGCATCCGTATAGACCTTGCCAACCTCGAACTTGGCAGCCGGCGGTGCGGCGGAAGGCGTGCGCTTCACCCGCATCTCATACGGAAATCTCGCGCCGCCGGCAATCGCCGAATCCACGTCTCGATTGTGCAAATCAATCGTCTTGACGGCCAGAGACTCGCGCCAGTCGAGAATCTTGTCCATGGCTTTCGGGTCTTTTCCGATCGTGCCGATGATGACATCGAGCCGTTTCGCATCGGCATCGGTTGGATTGACGCCGAGCTTCTTGGCGTTGTCCAACATTCCCTTGCCAAGCGAAGATCGCAAGTAGTCTGTGTTGGCCGCCTTCGATCCATCAATCGGGATGTTCAGCGCCTGAGCGAGTTTCACGGCGTCGGTCTTCGTGTCGGCCCCCATTCCCTGGAACGCACCCGCCTTGATAGCCGCCCGGCTCTCGGCGATCGCCGAGAGTTCGTCATCAGCGCCGCGCGCCTTGTCACGACTGGCAGACAGTTCGGCAGCAGCTTTGCTCGCCGATTCCTTGGCGAACGCTTCAGCGCCTCCGCTCTGCAGCGGAATACCAGCAGGCTTCTGTGCGCCTCCCGAAAGCCGCTGAACCGTGGCGACGTACTTCTGCGTTTCGGCCGGAAGCCTCGACGGATCGGCGCCAGACTTCAGCCATTTGTCGACATTGCCCTCGCCCCAGTTGTAAGCGGCCAGCGCGTACTGGTCGTTTCCGTACTTGGCTTGCAGCCGGTCGAGAAGCGTCTGCGCCATGGCGACGTTGTGAACCGGGTTCTTCGGATCGCCGCCGAGCCCCTTGGCCGTGCCAGGCATTATCTGCCCGAGACCGACCGCTCCCTTCGGAGACACGGCAGATTGGTTTCCGTTGCTCTCGGCCTTGATGACAGCATCGATGAGCGGCATGCCTCCGCCGCCGCCAGCTTCCTGCACCGCCTGAGCCTCAGTTTTCATGACCGGTCCGGCCGGCGTATTCACCGTGATCAGCTTGTTCTGTGCCTGCGCGCCAGCCACCGCGCCCGCCTGCCGGCCGGCAATCTCCGCGTTCGTATCGACGTAGCCAGGAGCGGCCGACACTTGCCCGCCGTTGAGCATCATTCCCTCGCCGAGCTTCGGCTGGTATCGCTCAGTGCCGGTAAGGAAGTCGATACTGGTTGTTCCCGGCTGAAGCTGGAACACACCCTTTGTCCGGCGCTCGGCGGCTTGTTGTCGACCAACCTCGAACGGGTCTTGCCCAGTAGCCGCCCAGTTCTTCTGATCGGTCGTCATCTCGCCGAAGTTCGCAAGCATCTTCGCCAGCAGATCGTTGTTGCCAGTCTTGACGGCGTACTCAACCACCTTGCGCTGCTGCGGCGTCGTCCCGCCAGGGCTGGCCGCCTGCTGCCGCTGCTGAAGCGCCTGCACAAGAACCGGATCAGGCGGCCCACTGTCGCCGTTGGCGTCGCCCCACTTCTGCACAGTCTGCGCTGCCGCATTCGGATCAGCCGGAGCACCGCCGAAGATCGAGCTGATAGACTCCAACTGGCGTTGCTGCAGCGACTGCGCCAGAGCCGCCTGCTTCTCATCCGCCTGGCTGGCCAGGTACTGACCGCCAAGAGCCTGCGCGATCTTCGCTACGCCCTCAAGCGGGCTTTTCTTGACCGCCCATCCGCTGACCATCTCAGTCGGCCCCATGGGCTCGGCGCCCTGCCTGCGCAGCAAGTCGGCAAGCTGTTTCTGACGCAGAATCGCGCTCTGGTCGGAAACCAGTTCCGGGGCCAGTCCAGCCATCGCTGCCGGAGCAATTCCACTGGTGAATGGATTTCCTTGTGGCATCAAAGCGCTCCGTAATCGACCATCATGTATCCTTCGGGATGGATATGAACGGCTGACGGCAGCACCTTGGCAACCTCTTGTGCCAACACACCAATCTCGCGCCTTCCGAAGATTTCGTACTCGTAGATACCGATCCCACGTCGGTGCGTCCCGACGCGCCTGATGTTTGACTTCAGCCTGGCGTCAGAGGCAAACAGCAGCGGAATCAGCGCCGCCGCACTCGCCGCTGCCCCGGTGTTGGCATTGTTTCTCGCTGTCTCGGAGTTGTACAAGCCCATGTTGTACTGATTTTGGCCCTGCGCAGCGCCGAGGTAATCAGCGCCAATCGTGGTCGCCTGCTGCGCAGAATTCACGAACGACGGATTGGTGACCTGCGATCCGGTGCGCACTGCGTTGAGCATATTCAACGGCTGATTCTGTAACGCCGACAGCAGGCCGAATTGCTGATTCTGCGCGTCCTGCCCGACCTTGATGCCGTTCAGCGCCGCCTGCATGCGCAAGTCGTTCTCGGACTGATTCTGCGTGCGCCATGCGTTGGTATCGGCCTCGCTGCCCTGCATGATGCCCTGATTCGCCAGTTGCGTTCTCAGGGCCTCGTGCGACTGATCGATCATCGGCTGAAAGCGGGCCATCAGCGCGTCTTGACCGGTTTGGCCAGCATTGACCATAGACGCCGGAAGATCGGACATCGTGATGTTGTTGTGCAGCGCGTCGCGGACGTACCCGAGCCCCTCGTCGGCCAGGCCAGCAAGCCCGAGGCTTGTCTTGTTCTGTTGGTCGAGGAGTTGCTGCTGAATCGGAGATAGCGTCTGCGTCGCCGTCCATCCGTCATCAAGCGATCCGGTGTAGAAATCCTCGATCTTCGGAGCAACCGGAGCGTTCATGGACTGAGCGGGCGAGCTAACCTCGCCCATCATGTTGCCCATTTCCGTCTCGCCGAAGAACTCGCGCTGCGGCCCGCTTGGCTGTTGCGGCCCGGACCCGTATGCAGCGAGATTGTCGCGGTAAGCGTCCATCGCCGCGTCGTATCCAGCTTGATCGAACTTTCGCCCGGTGTTGCTGTATGTGAGGTTGCCGTATGGCGTGACCTGATTGACGCGATTCGCCGCCGCCGCAGCGCGCGCCGCCTCAAGGTCGCCGGCAGCCTTCGCCTCGGCAGCCCCTTTGTAATCCGGTTCAGGAGGTGATCCCGAGCTTTTTCCCATACCTACCTTTCAGCCACTTACATTCGTGGCGCTGCAATGCGAAGAATAGCATGTCGCCACCTTTCGACCATGAAGGAACCCGGCCAACGGGCCGAAAGCCGAAATGCCGCAACAACCGCATGCTCTTGGTGTTGTCCTCGACCACTGGACAGACGATTTGCTGCGCATCAAGCTGCCGAAATGGGTAAGCGAAAATTTCCGCTACGAACCGCGGGCTCAGTCCGCCATCAGTTGCGAAATGCGCCATGATCGAGACCCCGGTGTAGTCTTGGAACCACGCGACGGCGATCGGCTCGGCATCGCCATTCACGATGCCGATGCATGCTGAATTCTCAGGCGTCCAAGTCATGTTGCACTTCTGCGCCGCCCATGGCCCGAGGATAGATTTGTCGCACGAGATTGGCATCAGAC
>JAFMJK010000115.1 GCA_017853515.1 Chthoniobacterales bacterium
TCGAGCGCGATGCCGCGCAATTCGAGAAAGCGGCGCAAAACATCCTCGATAAGATTCCCGGGGCAGGAGGCGCCCGCGGTGATGCCCAGCGTGACCGGACCCGCCGGCATCCAGTTTTCCGTGGCGATCTCTTTTTTGCGGTGTGTGTCGAAGTGGCGGATTTTGGACGGAGATTCGAGGCAAGAGGCATTGACCACGAAGTAAGTCGGTGTTTTTTCCGCAGCCATGTCGGCCAAGTGCGTGGTGTTCGAGCTGTTGTAGCCGCCGACGACGAGCATGAGGTCGGGCGGGCGCCCGAGGAGTTCGTTGAGCGCGTCTTGGCGTTCCTGGGTCGCGCCGCAAATGGTGTCGAAGACACGGAAATTGTCCGCATTGCCATCGCGCGCCACGACCGCCTCGCGCACGCGGCGCTGCACGTCCTCCGTCTCGGATCGCAGCATGGTCGTCTGGTTGGCCACGCCGACTTTGGCCAGATGCAGGTCGGGGTCGAATCCCGCGGACGTGGCCCCCTCGAATTTCTCGAGGAAAGCGGCGCGGTCCCCCGCCCCGCGGATGTAATCGCAGACCATGTCGGCCTCGGCGGGGTCGTAGACCACGACGAAGTGTCCGTGCCCCTGCGGGTCGCGCGCACGGGAACTGGTGGCGCGCGTTTCCTCGTGGTCGGCTTTTCCGTGGATGACCGAAGTCACCCCGTCGCTCGCGTATTGCCGCACGCGTTTCCACACACTCATCACGTCGCCGCATGTCGTGTCGACGATCTGGCAGCCGCGCGCCTTGATGCGTTCCTGCACGGCGATCTCGGCACCGAAGGCCGGAACGATGACGACATCGTCCGGGGAGAGATTGTCGATGTCGGTCAATTTGCACGGTCCGGCCAGCGTGCTGATACCCATCGAGGCGAGCTGCGCGTTGACATCCGGGTTGTGGATGATTTCGCCGACGAGAAAGAGGTTGCGGTCGGCGAAAACTTTCCGCGCGGCGTAAGCGAGGTCGATGGCGCGTTCGACGCCGTAGCAAAATCCGAACTGCTTGGCCAAGCGGACGGTGACATCGCCGAACTCGGCTACGCCGCCGGAGGCGCGCAGCCTGTCGACCATCGGGCTGTGGTAATGCTGCTCGACGGCGGCCTGCACGGCTTCCATGACCTCCGGGGTTCGGAGGTTGACGCGTTTGGGCGCGGCGGCGGACATGGGGGCAGATATTAGAGGCGCCACGCCGCGGCGTCCAACGCAACCCACTCCGGCTTGCATCCGCGCCGTGCGGCCGTATCGTTTCCGCCTCCTGATGGACCGCGAAAGCTTCCAATACGCCCTGGAAAACACCAAGACGCATGTCGAACCGGAAGGTCTGATCGAGACCTTCGGTTCGACCGTGTTCGACTTCGTGCTGGTCAGCGAGTTGATGGACGAGGTCAACCGGATACGCCTGCGTCGCGGGACGCTGCAGGCCGAGCGGCCGCGCATTGTCGCGCCTCACCACTACGCCAAGATCATGCTCGAGGGATTCGGGGAGAAGGCGCGCGAATTCGCCGATTGGTTGCAGGAGTTCGGCGGTGATCTGCAGTTCCTGCGCTACGGTTTCCAGTTCCGCCAAAGCGAACTGCGCGAGGAGGTGGTCAGCGGCGACCTCGGGCGCGTGGTGGAACGCATGGTCGACGAGGCGCGCAGCGACGAGAGCAAGCGCCGCGCGGTCATCGAGAGCGTGGACGACGGCTGGGAGGTTTCGCTGCTCAAGTTGGCCTTCGACACGGCCCGCCGCTCGGCCGGGGGGAACGTCGACGAGTGGAAAAGGCGCGGCCTGATCTGAGGCGCGGGCGGGCATCCGCGGCGACCGGTGTCAAGCGCCGGCCCAAACGGCCCATTTTTGTGCTCCCCTGACGGCGTATTCCGGTCAAAATCACCGTCCTCATGAAAGTGGCGCCACTGGATTTCGAAAAGCCCATCGCCGAGTTGGAGGATCGCCTGCAGGATCTGCTCGACCGTGCCAACGGTCAGGAGCTGCCCGTCCAACCGGAAGTGAAAAAGATCGAGCAGAAGATCGCCACTCTGCGCAAGGAGATCTACGAGAACCTGACCGCATGGCAACGGGTGCAGATCGCCCGCCACACGGCAAGGCCCTTTGCCCTCGATTACCTCGGTCTCTGCTTCACGGACTTCACCGAGTTGCACGGCGACCGGTTGTTCGGCGACGACGCGTCCATGCCCTGCGGACTGGCCAAGATCGGCGGACGTCCGGTCGCGGTGGTGACCAATCAGAAGGGGCGCGACACCAAAGAGAACATCAAGCGCAACTTCGGCAGCGCGCATCCCGAAGGTTACCGCAAGGCGCTGCGGGTCATGCGCATGGCGGCCAAGTTCAAACTGCCCATCGTCGCGCTGGTCGACACGCCCGGGGCTTTCCCCGGCATCGGTGCCGAGGAAAGACACATCGCCGAATCCATCGCGGTGAACCTGCGCGAGATGATGCTTCTCGAAACCCCGATCGTCGCGGTGATCATCGGTGAGGGCGGTTCGGGCGGCGCGCTCGGCATCGGCGTGGCCGACAAAGTGCTCATCATGGAGAACGCCTACTATTCGGTGATCAGTCCCGAAGGTTGCGCCGCGATCCTTTGGAAACACCGCAGCCACGCACCCGAGGCGGCCGAAGCTCTCAAACTCACCGCGGCCGATCTCAAGGAACTCGGCGTGGTCGACGGCATCGTCCCCGAACCGCAGGGCGGCGCGCACCACAACCACGCGGCGGCGGCGGAAATGCTCGGCCAATCCATCGTGGCCGCACTGGAGGAATTGGAAAAATTACCGGGCGCGAAATTGCTCGAAGCGCGTTACGACAAGTTCCGCAAAGTCGGCGTCTACGCCGAGTAGAGGAATCAGGGCTGCCCGCCGGGGCGGAGCGGTGCGCCCAGGCTGCCGGGACCGAGCGCGTGCAACTCGGGTTCGCGACCGAAAGGATGCTCGGCCGGAGTGAAGGGAATCTCCACGACTTCTCCGCGGCGCGCGACACGCACCGGGATGGTGTCGCCGGCGGTGAGGAAAAACTTGGCGTCGAGCGCGTCTTCCGGTTCGCGGATGACGATGTCGCCCACCTGGACCACGACGTCGCCGACGCGGAAATCCTGCGCGGCCGGGCTGGCGGGATCGATGAGGTCGATGGCCATGCGCGAGCCTTCGACCGAGACGGGAATCTCCTGCAAGGTCACACCGGCCCAACCGTGCCGCACTTCCCCGAAACGCGCGTAGTCGCTGCGGATTTTTTCGGCCGCGCGGATGGGAACGACATAGCAGCCCGAACCGTCCTCCAGTCCGCTGACCAGCACACCGACCACGCCGCCGTCGAGGTCGAGCACCGGGCTGCCGCCCTGGCCGCGCTGCACCGGGATATTGGCGCGGAAATGCGTCGTGGCGAAAAATTTGCCGCGCGATTGGCGGTCGAGTCCGCCGACCACGCCGAAGCTCGGCGAGGCTTCGAGATCATAGGGAAATCCGACAACGACGAGCGGGGTTGCGGTTTTGACTTTGCGGCAATCGCCTTTGAGCAGGAAGGGCTTGGCACCCTCGGGATCGACTTTGAGCAGGGCGACACCGATGCGGTCGTCCTTGGCCAGCAAACGCGCGGGCAAGCGGCTGTCGCCGTGCGTGACGAAGACGCCCGTGCCATCGCCGACCACGGAGGAAAGCGTGAGAATGGTGCCGTCCGCATCGACGAAAAATCCCGTGCCGGCCACCTTGCCCAATTCGTCCTCGCACTCGACGCGGACAACAGACGGTGCGGCGGACTCGAAGACGCGCGAGACGGCGGATTCGACCGCTTTGGCGATCTCCGAGCCGCGGGACGCCTGCGGCGGCCCCGCCGGTTCATCGCCGGCAAAGGCCGCCTGCGCCGCGCCGCTCAGCGCGGCACAAAGACTAAAAGCTATAAGGCGACTCATAGCTCACGGGACGCGTCTCCAGCACATAGTGCGGGGGCAAGTCGGACCGCAGGGACACAGGAAAGCGGACATCTCCCTGAGCCGATGGCAACGTGGTCACCGTGGGGCTGTTGAGGGCAAAAGAACCCGAGGAGGAGGCGCCACTTTCCTGCTGGTTGAAAAGTATGAGGGCCGAGAGCGCAACGGCTGCCGCGGCCACCGTGGCGTAGGCCATGCGGGGCACGTGGAACTCGGGGAACGCATTCATAAAGCGTTCGAACAGAATACTTAACGTCGGACGAGAAATCAGCTCGGCGCGCTGACGGCGGTGGAATTCATCCATGAAGCGCTCGAAGTAATCCGAGCTGGGCATTTCGTAGCGCTTGAGGCGCAGCAACTTGTGGACGTCTTGATTCATATCATGTCATGTCGTGAGAAATTCCTGCAGGTAGTTTTGCAGCTGGCGGTGGGCATAGAAGAGACGGGAACGGACGGTTCCTTCAGAGATCCCGAGGATTTTGCCTATTTCGGCATGCGGCATGCCTTGGATATCGAACATAGTCACAACAGCTCTGTGCTCATTCGACAGCTTCATCATGGCCTCGTTCAATCTAACTTGCAGCTCTTTGAGATTTACTTCTCGCCGCGCGTCCGGCCCGGAGGTCAGTTCGATGAATTCCGGATCGTGCTGCACCCCGTTGTCGATGTCGTCGAGGCTCATTTTGTAGCTGCGCGACCGCTTTTTCAGGAAGTTGATCGTCATGTTGGTCGCGATGGTGTGCAACCAGGTGTAGAAGCTGGATTTGCCGCGGAACCCTTTGATCGAACGGTAAGCCTTGGCGAAAATGTCCTGCAGCAGGTCGTTGGTGTCCTCGTGATTGGAGGTCATGTTGTAGACCAGTCCGTAGAGGCGGGAGCTGTATTTGCGCACCAGATCGTCGAAGGCACGAGGGTCCCCGTTTTGGGTGCGTGCCACGAGATCCTCGTCGTTGATCTCGGGCTCTTGGGCGGTTTCGGCCATGGGGAACGGAAAAGACTACCAGAGCGGCCCCGCGGGGGAAAGCCGCACCAATTCAGGGCGCCGGCAGCCCACGACGCAGGGCGGCCTGCAGCAACCCGGCCAAAGCGGACGCCGCCTGGCGGCCGGTGTCCATCACTTCGCCGTGCGAAAGCGGTTCGGACGAAACACCCGCCGCCCAATTGGTCAGGCACGAAAACGCCGCCACCCGCTGCCCGAGCGCGCGCGCCTGGATGGCCTCGAACACGGTCGACATGCCCACGGCGTCCGCGCCGAGGGTCCGCAGCATGCGCACCTCGGCCGGCGTCTCGTATTGCGGCCCCGGCACACAGGCATAGACGCCCTCGTGCAGCGTGATGCCCCCGTCACGCGCCACCGCGCGGAAAAAATCGCGCAGCGGCGCTGTGTAAACATCCGACATGTCGTGGAAATTCGGTCCGCCCGAAAGAGGCGAAGCCGCGGTAAGGTTGAGATGATCGGAGAGCATCATCCATTCCCCCGGCGCGAAATCCCGGTTGAGAGTGCCGGCCGCGTTGGTCAGCACGAGCGTGTCAGGCCCGAGCGAGGCCATCAACCGGACGTGCGCGGCGATCTGGCGCGGCGTGTGCCCCTCGTAGTAGTGCACGCGTCCCATGGCCAGCAACAGCGGCACACCGGCGAGGCAGGCGCCGACAAATTTTCCCGCGTGGCCGGGAACTTTCGATTCGGGCAAGCCGGCGATGGCGGAGTAAGGGATCTCGAAAAGTTTTTCCGCGGCGTCGGCGAAACTGCCCAGGCCCGAACCGAGCACCATGGCGGCATGCGGACGGAACCCGGCCAGCTCCGCGGGCAAAGCGCCGAATTCGTTCGCTGGGGATGACGGCGTGGTCATCGCCGCGCCTCAGACCGCCCTGATAAGCAGCGAGGAATTGTGACCGCCGAAACCGAAGGAATTGCTGATCGCCACCTTCACTTTTTTCTCCCGCGCCTTGTTCGGCACGTAGTCGAGGTCGCATTCCGGATCGGGTTGGTCGAGATTGATCGTCGGGGGGAGCACGCCGTCGCGCATGGCCATGACGCAGGCCGCCATTTCCACCGCGCCGGCCGCGCCGAGGAGGTGGCCGGTCATCGATTTGGTCGAGCTGACGGCCAGCCCCTTTTTGGCGTGCTCGCCGAAGGCGCGCTTCATCGCCTTGGTCTCGCACACGTCGCCGACCGGGGTCGAGGTGCCGTGCGCGTTGATGTAGTCGACTTCTTCAGGATTCACTTTCGCGTGCTTCATGGCCATCGCCATGCAACGCGCGGCGCCCTCGCCGTCCGGGGAAGGAGCGCTCATGTGGTAGGCATCGGCGGTCAGGCCGTATCCGGTGACTTCACAGTAAATTTTCGCGCCGCGTTTTTTCGCGTGCTCGTATTCCTCGAGAATGATCACGCCGGCGCCCTCGCCCATGACGAATCCGTCGCGGTCCTTGTCGAAAGGACGCGAGGCGCGCTCCGGTTCGTCGTTGCGCACGCTCAACGCGCGCATGGCCGCGAAACCCGCGATGCCCACCGGGACGATGCACGCCTCGCTGCCGCCCGCGAGCATGACGTCCGCATCGCCGAATTTGATGATGCGCCACGCCTCTCCCATGCAGTGGTTGGCCGTGGCGCACGCCGTGACGATCGCCATGTTCGGGCCGCGCAGACCGTATTCCATGGAAATGAAACCGCTGGCCATGTTGCTGATCATCATCGGGATCATGAAAGGCGACGTGCGGTCGGGCCCTTTGGTCAGCATCTGCCCGACCTGCGTCTCCATGGTGGCCAAGCCGCCCACACCGCTGCCGATCATCACGCCCGTGCGGTCGAGATCGACCGAGCCGAGGTCGAGGCCCGAATCGTCGAGGCTCATCTTGGCGGCGCCCATGGCCAGCTGCGTGTAGCGGTCGGTGCGGCGCACATCTTTCGGCGTTTTGTAATAGGGCACCGGATCGTAGCCGCGCACCTCGCCGGCAATCCGGCAGTCGAATTTCTCCGTGTCGAAGGCGCTGATCCGGCCGATGCCGCTGCGCCCGGCCTTCAAACTCTCCCAGAAGGAAGGCAGGTCGTTGCCCACGGGGCTGACCACTCCCATGCCTGTGATGACGAC
>JAFMJK010000116.1 GCA_017853515.1 Chthoniobacterales bacterium
CGTCGAGGACGGCGTCGGAAATGGTGTCGCAAACTTTGTCGGGGTGGCCTTCGCCAACCGACTCGGAGGAAAAGATGTAGTCAGAGGTCATTGGAGTTGAGAGGTTAAACCACGGAGTAGGGCAGACCGGACATCGGCTGCTTTTCCACGTGACGCATCAACATATCATGATATTTTGATGCGTCCACCCCAAAAAAATGCAGGGCACCCTGAAAATTCTCAAGCTCCTCTCCGACCCGACCCGGCTGCGGATTCTCCGTCTTTTGGGCAAGGAGGAGCTTACGGTGGCCGAGCTTCAGTTGATCCTCGGAACGGGCCAGTCCCGGACCAGTGCCCACTTGGCCCAACTGAAGGCCGAGGGGTTGGTCTCCGACCGCCGGGCGGGCAAGAACATCTATTATTCGCGGTCCGGGTCCGTGTCCGCCGCGGTGGCCGAGTTGATCGAAAGCGGCGGCGAGGAGTTGCCCGAGGCGGCGCAGGACGATGCCGCGGTGAAGCTGGCTCTGCTCAAGCGGCAGGACAAAGCGGGCGAATATTTCAACCAGCTGGCCGGCAAGTTCGGCCGCACCTACGTGCCGGGACGCTCTTGGCGCGCGCTGGCCCATGGTCTTCTGCGTTTGCTCCCGCCCATGACCATCGCCGATCTCGGTGCGGGCGAGGGGACGCTTTCCCAGCTTCTCGCGCGCACGGCGAAGAAAGTCATCGCGGTGGACAATTCGCCGGCCATGGTCGAGTTCGGATCGAAACTCGCGGCCGGGCACGGGCTGAAAAATTTGGAATACCGCCTTGGCAGCATCGACGATCCTCCGATCAAAGCAGGCACCGTCGACCTCGCATTGTTCAGTCAGGCGCTGCATCACGCGGCCAGTCCGGGCAAAGCGCTGGCCGCCGCCCACAAAATCCTCAAACCCGGCGGACGTCTCATGGTTTTGGACTTGCTGAGCCATTCATTCGAGCAAGCACGCACGCTCTATGCGCATGTCTGGCTCGGATTTTCCGAATTGGAACTGGTCCGCTTGATCGAGAAGGCCGGATTCAAGGACGCGGAGGTCTCGGTGGTCAGCCGCGAGGCCAAAGCCCCGCATTTCCAGACGCTGCTGGCCACCGCGAGGAAATAGGCCGGCGCGCGCACTGATAAGACCTTGCATTCGGGTGCGACCGCACGAAAGTCTGGTCACTATCCCTTCCTACCCATGCCCGATTCCATCCAAGTCACTTCCAGTTCCTCGTGGTTCAGCCGCCTCGGCAAAGCCTTCACCGGCATCGTCGTCGGCATCGTCCTCATCATTGTCGGCATCGCCCTGCTTTTTTGGAACGAGGGCCGCGCGGTCAAAACCTACAACACCTTGAAGGAAGGGCAGGGGCTCGTCATCGATGTTGCCTCCGATTCGGTCGATGCGGCCAATGACGGAAAACTCGTCCATCTGTCCGGCGATGCGGTGACCGATGAAACGCTGGTCGATTCCGACTTCGGCGTGTCGGCCAACGCCGTCCGCTTGCGCCGCGATGTCGAAATGTATCAATGGAAAGAAACCGAGAAGAGCGAGACGCGAAAGAAACTCGGCGGCGGGGAGGAGACGGTGACGACCTACACCTACGCCAAGGAATGGAGCAGCATGCTCAACGACACCGCGAATTTCCAAGAGCCGACCGGGCACCAAAACCCGTCGGAGTTTCCCTACGATAGCATGACGCTGGACGCCGAGCAGGTCGTGGTCGGCGCGTTTTATCTATCCCCGGACCTCGTCTCGCAGCTTTCCGATTTCAAAGACCTTCCCGTGCGCGACGTGCCCGAGGGCGCGCAGTGGCCGGAAGGTGCGCGAACCGACAAAGGCGGCATCTATCTCGGCGCCAATCCGGCACAACCGCAGGTCGGAGACGTGCGCATCAAATTTTCCGTGGTGGAGCAAGGTCCGGTCAGTCTTGTTGCAGCGCAAAACGGCGACACGTTCGCCGACTACCAAACCAAAGCGGGCGGAACCATTGCCATGATCGTTTCCGGCAATGTGCCGGCGCAGCAGATGTTCGAGGATGCCATCTCCGCGAACACTCTGATTACCTGGCTGGTCCGCCTCGGCGGTTTCATCCTCATCTGGATCGGATTCGGTCTGCTGTTCGCGCCGCTCTCTGTTCTCGCCGACATCGTGCCGATCTTCGGCAGTCTCGTCGGGGCGGCGACCGGACTCATTGCCTTCCTCCTCGCCTTGGCCGTGGCGTTCACCGTCATCGCCATAGCGTGGGTTGTTTTCCGTCCGCTGCTTGGCATCACGCTGCTCATCCTCGCCATCGCGGCAGCGGTCTTCGGTTTCCGCGCCTTCGGCAAAAAGAAACCGCAGGCGGCTTGAGGCCCGCCATCCGTAATTAGCGGTTGCCCAAGTTGGAGATCGGTGGGTAAAAGATTCCCCTATGAAAAACCTCAAGCATCCTATGCGCCTTTTGGCCCTCGTCGCGGCGCTTGTTTTCCCGGCAGCCGCACACGCCGTCGATCTCGACTTCGAGTTGGTCAATGGAACCGGTTGGGCAATCAAGGAAGTCTACATTTCCCCCGCCACGGTCAACGACTGGCAGGAAAACATACTTTCTGAGCCGATGGCCGATGGTGAATCCGGAAAAGTGACATTCAGTCCCGAGGCCGAGGCGGAAAATTGGGACATGAAGATTGTCTGGGTTGACGAGGGCGAGGACGTGTTCTGGAAGAATCTCGACCTGAGCAAAATCTCCAAACTTACCCTCCGCTACGACGCAGACACCGACGAAACGACCGCGGAAGTCGAGTAGGGCCGCTCCGTCTGTTATCATGGCCGGCAAATCTTTTGCGGCGGGGTTGTTCTCGCTGCTCTGCCTCGTCCCCGGGGCATTCTCCGCGGCTGGCAACATCGAGTGGGATCCGGAGATCTATCCGAACAACCAGATCTTTCCCTCGCTGGTCATCGGCGCAGCCACGGTCAAACCGGACAGCGAGGTCTTCGCGGTTTGGGACGGCAACCACATCGGCGATGCGCAGGGAATTGTCGGAGCGTCGGCGGATGGTATCGCCGCGGGCAGCAAAGTGGTGCTTGAAGTGCGGGAGAACGACGTCATGCGGGCCGGCCGCATCGAAGGCACGACCGAGGCCGACGGCACGCTGACCCTCCATCCGAAGATCTCCTGGAAATACGACAAGCTGGCCAATGTCCGTCAGGCCGTGCCGATTGACGTGACCATGGATCTCAAGGTCGATGGTGTGAGTTGCGGTGAAAAGACGGTCACTGCGACCCTTCGGACGGTCAACGACTGCCTTTTCGGCGTGACCGAACCCGGCGACGAGGAGAATTACTCGGATTATTCGTGGCTGTTCGCTGCCTACGTGAACGAGAACCATCCTTGGGTCGACCAGACACTCAAAGAGGCGCTCGACACGGATCTGGTAACGTCATTCGACGGCTACCAGAGCGGCGATCCGGAGAAAGTCCTCCTGCAGGTCTTTGCCATCTGGAACGTCATGCAGCGCAAAGGCCTGCGCTACAGCAATGTGGTCACGACCGCGGCGGAGACGGAATCTGTCAACAGCCAGCACGTGCGCCTCTTCGATGATTCGGTCAAAGCGGCGCAGGCCAATTGCGTCGACGGATCCGTTCTGCTCGCCGCCGTGCTGCGCAAGATCGGGCTCGATCCGCATCTCGTCACCGTGCCCGGCCACATGTTCCTCGCTTTCTCGCTCGATGACGAAACGATGGTCGGGCTGGAGACCACCATGATGGGTGCTGCCGACCTCGATGCAGTGGATGAAAAGCGCCTGCGCTCCTTCCTCAAATTCGATCCCGAAGAAAAGCGCAACGAGGAGTCGTGGGCGACCTTCGAGGCCGCGCTCGATACCGGCACCCAGGCGCTGCTTGAAGCGTCGGAGAAATTCGACGAGGACCCCGACTACATGCTGATCGACGTGGCCGAAGCCCGCAATTTGGGCATTCTGCCGATCAGCAGCAGCTTGGGCGGACGCTGAACGGCCGGTCGCCTTCCGCCCGGCCCGGAGGTTCGTATCAACCGTGGAGCGCTACTCGACGTCCGCGGTGGTTTCGTCGTTTTCCTCGTTGTAGTAGAGGGTGACTTTGGAAATTTTCGCCAGATTGAGGCCCTTCCACTGAACGTCCTCGCCTTCGTCGACCCAGACGATCTTCATGTCCCACATCGCGGCATCGGCTTCCGGATGGGCCGTCAATTTGAGGGACTCGGCGTCGGCCAGCGGTTTGGCGAGGATATTGTCCTGCCACGCGTCGGCCTCAGCCGGTGAAATGTAGATTTCCTTGATGGCATAGCCGGTCTTGTTGACCAGTTCGAAATCGAGGTTGAGCGCGCCCGCGGCCGCGCCGGTGGGCTTGAAAGAGTTGAGTGTGGCTTCGGTGGCCGTTTTGTCCTCGGGGTAGGCCGCGGCCCAGATTTCGGCGATCGTGGTCGGCCCGAGAACGATCGTGAACGAGCCGAATTCAACCTTGTTGCCGTCCTTGTCTTTGCCTTCTCCGCTCAGTTGGAAACCCGGACGCCCGCCGAAGTCGAGTTCCTTGACATCCCCCAACTTGACGTCGGTGAAGTCTTCTTCGAGTGACTTGACCAGCGACTCGCTGATCGAATCGATCTCGGCTTTGGCCTCTTCCTCGCTCTCGCACTCCACGGCGCGGAATTGCAGGATGGATCCGTTCTCGCTTTCAAGCGAGCCGAACTCGCCGACCTCGTCGATGCCCGTGACTTTCCAATCGCCGGGCGCTTCGATGGCGAACATCGATTCGTCTTCCGTCGGGTAGTGAAGGGTTTTTGTCTCGGCTTGCGCAGACGAGAGGCCTGCGGCGACGACAATGGCGGCGAGGAGGAGGGGGTGGCGGGACTTGTTCATGGTGCGTCATGCTTTCCCAGTCTCATGGGCCTGCAAGCTTTTTCGAACCGCCTCCGCACCGTCCGACTGTCCGGTTGCTTGCGCCGGCCCCTGAGCGGTCGGCGGTTGGCATTCTTCGAGGATGAACGTTCAGGAGAAAACCAATTGAGCGAGCCCTGGGCGACCGTTCGGCGCGCCGTCTACTGCGGCTTGATGCGCACGGAGCCGGCGCAGACATCGCCCTCTTGCACGCCGTCGATCCAGACCTGAAGCGCCTTGATGCGCTCCTGCGTCAATTCGGCCAGATACATCGCTTGGCAGGAGGGTAGAATGCTCCCGTAGTAACCCGGCTCCCGGTCGGGGTATTTCATCTTCACCTGTGCATCGCGAAAGGCGATCCAACAGCGCTGTGCTTCCTTGAGGCTCGTGATGAAGACTTCGTCATCTGCGTAATCCGAGAGAATTTCCTGATAGACGGTGTTGAGTCGCTTGTCGGCAGCTCGGAAGTCGCCGGCCGTTTCCGCGTTCATTTCGCCTTGGGTTTGGGCCTCGCAACGCCCGGCAGCAAAAAGGGCGGAGAGGAACAGGGTGCAAAGCAATGTCCTGAGCATGGGCCGAGCCATAAGCTGGTTGCTCCCCGATGTCGATTAACTTGTCGTTGCCGGCAGCCGCGTCTGCCGGTGGCGTTTTAAGTGGTTGTCTTGGCGGCGCCGTGTCGTATGAGTGGCGGGATGAACGCCCTCAACCTGAAGGAATTCGTGCGCGAAGCACTCGCGCGCGGTATCGGACGCGAAGAAATCTCGCGCGGCTTGCGTCAGGCCGGTTGGCCGGAAAAGGAAATCCGGGACGGGCTCGACTCTTTCGTCGATGCCGGATTGCCCTTGCCCGTGCCGCGGTGCCAGGCTTCGGGAAGTCCTCGCGAGGCTTTCCTCCACCTGCTCATGTTTTTCGCGCTCGGGGTGTGGGTCACCGCGCTTGGCTCTCTGCTCTTCGACTTCATCAATATCCGGCTTCCCTTGCCGGGGGAATCGGTGGCCGCCGCCACCAGTTCGCTGCGCTTCGGCGTTGCCTCATTGGTCGTCGCGTTTCCTTTGTTCGCCTTGGTCGCGCGGCGCGTGCGGGCCGACTTGGCCGCGAACCCTGCGCGGACGCTCGATCCCGTGCGGCGTTGGCTCTCCTACTTCGCGCTGCTTGTCGCTTCGCTCATCCTCGTGGGGGATGGTGTGGCGCTCGTCGTGCAATTTCTCGGCGGGGATCTGACCACGCGTTTCGTTTTGAAAGCGGCCGTGGTGGCCGCGCTGGCCGGAGGGGTGGTCTGGTGGTTGTCGGGCGGATTGCGCGAAGGTGCGCGCGCCGTGCCGGCGTTTTTCCGGCTCGCGCTGTGGGCGTTGGTTGTCGCCGCGGTGGTGGCCGCGTTGTGGTTGGCCGGCGGACCGGTCCAAGCAAGGGCCCAGTCGCTCGATCAAATGCGCATGCAGGATCTGCGCGCGATCTATTACAATGTGAATTCATTCTACGGTCAGCAGAAGCGCTTGCCGGCCTCGCTTGAGGAATGCGATCGCAATCCGGGAACGTTCATCGAACGGAAAACCGATCCCGTCAGCGGCGCCCCTTACGGCTACGAAGTGATCGATGCCGACACGTTCGCGCTTTCCGCCGACTTCAGTCTGCCGAGTATCCCGCAGCAATCGGGTCCCTACGGACCCGAGGCGGATGGATTCTGGAAGCACGAGTCCGGGCCGGCGGTGTTCCGTATCGATCTGGGCGCCGTGCAGGAAGACTGAATCATGCGTCCACGCGTCATAGCCGCGATCCTCCTTACCATTTTGCTTCTTTTCGGGGCGGGGACTTCGCTTGTCTTGGTCATGATCTCCCCCTTCCTTTTCGACGCTCCAGGCACGGAGAGTCAGGCCGCCACCTGGATCATGGTCGGCGCCATCCTTTCCGCTCCAATTATGTGCTTGCTGGCCATCGTCGGCGTTTGGATCGCCGCTTTTCCCGCGGGGCGCAGTCAGTGGTGGTATGCGTCGCTGGCGCTGCCTTGTCTCAGTGGTTTGGTTTTCTGGATTGCCGGCTCGTTTCGCCCCGGATTTTTCTGACCCGATCAGCCCGGCAGCTTCGAGGCGAAGGTGTAGACGCCGACGATGACGAGCAAGACGGCG
>JAFMJK010000006.1 GCA_017853515.1 Chthoniobacterales bacterium
ACGCTGACCGCGTGAACCCAGAACCATTCGCCCGAGGCAAATCGCGCGCGCAGTCCCGGCGCGTAGCGGCCAAGCCGCTGGCTGAAATCGCGGCGGTAGTTGCCGCGCCGCACCATGCGGACGAGATAAGCCGGCAGCGAAAGAAGTAGGACGAGCGGAAAAACCGCGTTGTAGAGAATGCGCATCAGGCGTCGGGCTTGCGTCGGTAGAAAGCAACCCAAGCCTGCCCGTAAGAGCGGCACCGGAGCAATTCCCAAGCGTCGCCGGGTGCCGGAGGTTCCCGGGGCAACTCCACCACGAAAATTCCGCCGGGCGCCAGAGCACGCGCGAGCGCTCCCGACTCCATGAGCTGCACCGGGTGCGACTTCTCGCCCGGATCCAAGGCGAAGGGCGGATCGGCAAAGACGAGGTCGAAGGCGGCCTCCGGCGCCGCAACGACGAAAGCGGCCACATCCTGCTGGCGCACGTTGCCGGTGAGTTTGGCCCGCGTCAGGTTTTCGCGGATCGCCGCGACGGATTTGCGGTGGCTGTCGACGAAAGTGCACGACGCGGCGCCACGGCTGAGGGCCTCCAATCCGAGCGCGCCGCTGCCGGAGAACAGGTCGAGTGCGCGGGCTCCGGCGACAACCTCGCCGAGGCTGGAAAAGACGGCGCCGCGCACGCGGTCCATCATCGGCCGCGCCACGCCGTCCGGGCACGACAGACGCAGCCCGCCGGCGCTTCCGGAAATTATGCGCATTGTTTTTTCTCCGTCATTGTTGCCGCCGCGAGATTAACGCGCTCCCGCGCGATGCAAAGCGGCAAGGCGTGTTGCCGCCCTGCAGGGCAGCGGTTAGCCTCGTCCGATGCAGGATCTGCAAGCCAAATTCCGAACCGCGCCGGTCACGGTCGTTCTCGCCGGATTGTGCGTCGCGGTGTTCGCCGTCGAATATTTCCTCCTCGCGACCGGGCGGGGCGAAATGATCGGCATGTTCGCCTTGAGCGGGGAGGCGCTGGCGCGCGGGCGGTGGTGGACCTTGGTGACGCATCTTTTTCTCCATGCCAACCTCCTCCATCTCTTCGTCAATGTGGCCGCGCTTTGGTTCATCGGGCCCGAGGTGGAAATGATGCTGGGCCGCGCGCGGTTCCTGGTTCTCTATCTTGTCTCCGGCGTGGCGGGCGGCCTGCTGCAGACTGTTTTCTCCGCGCCCTCGTCCGAGTTGGTTGGCGCATCGGGCTCGGTCTGCGGCCTTCTCCTCTCCTTCACCACGGCTTACCCGGAGATGCCTTTGCGCGCGCTGCTCTTTTTCGTTTTGCCGGTGAACATGAAGGCAAAGACGTTGGGGCGCGGGTTGATCTTTTTTTCGGCGGCCTGTGCGGTGTTGCGGGTTCTCCCGCAACTCGGCCATCTCGCGCACCTCGGCGGGGCATTGGCCGGCGCGCTTCTCACCAAACTTTGGTTGCCGGCCGCGCCGGGGCCGCGCCCCTTCACCGTGATGACGGAGGAGGAACGCGCCGCGGAGGCCGAAGTCCTGCTCCGCCGTGTGACCGAAGAGGGACTCGAGAGCTTGAGCCGCGAAGAACAGCGGCGCCTCGGGCGACTATCGGATCGCCCGCGTCCGCGCGGCGGCGGGCGTTGGTGACCGGCGCGAACCCTGCAGCGGCAGCGTGACTTTGAGGCATGTCACGTCTGCGCGCGCATGATCGACTTCGATTGCCGCCCCGTTTTTGCGCAGGATGAACTGCACGACGGCCAGTCCGAAACCGCACGGTGCCGTCTGCCCAAAGGGTCGCCCGACCGGATCTCCCAACTCGCCGCGGGGTAACCCCACGCCTTCGTCGCAGACCCGCAACTCATAGGCGCCGGTTGCCAGTCGCCCGCCGACTTGCACCTTGTCGCCGGGGCGGGTGGACTGCAGCGCGTTGACGAGCAACTCGAGCACGACGCACTCGAGTTCGGCATAGGCAATGGCCAGCGCGGCATCGTCGAGCACGACGTGCAAGTCGCCGCTCCGTCCTGCGGCCTCCGCCTGTTTGCGGCAGACTGCCGTCAGTTGGTGCGTCCATTTTTCGCGCGCGTGGCCGGATTGTTCCCCGCGCGCGCCCGACCCGTCGCGGGCGGCCAGTTCGGCCACCAGCTCCAGCCGCTGCATTTGCTCGGCCAGACGCCGCCCCGTGGCGTCGATCTCGGCCAGACCGGCGCGAAGCGAGTCCTCTTCCAAGTCGCGGCCGGCGGCGAGTTCCGACATGAAGAACGAGGCGTAGCCGTTGAGCATCTCGAGCGGGCGGCGGAATTTGGCGGGCAGGCCCGCGACCAAACGCTCGCCCAGTTCGCGCAGCGCGGCGCGCGAATCGCTGTCCGCGATGGCGGCCCCGGACGGCGCGTGGGGCGGCTCGCGGCGCACGGATTCGTCGCGGCAGTTGCAGGTGATTTTGCCGTCAGGCAGCAAAGTGAGGGTCACTCCGGCGAGGAAAGAAGAGCCGTTGCGCCGTTTGCCTAGGACTTGTCCGCGCCAGACCAGGTCTCTCGGGATGATGGGGAGAACGGCTTCTTCGAAATGCCGGACCCACTCCGGCATATAGAGTGTGCGCCAGCTTCGCCCGAGGAGATCCTGCGGCTTCTCGTAGCCATACATGCGCAGATGTGCCTCGTTGATGTAGACGTAGTTCCCCTCGGGGTCGGTAAGCGCGAAGCCCTCGTCCGAATGGTCGAGGGCCTGGGCCAGATCGCTCAGGCTGATGGGATAATGGGGGTGCTCAGCCGGGGTCCGCGTGGTGGGAGCCGCCGTGTGCATAAACCGGGAGGAGGTTGCCACACTTTCCGAGAAAATCAACTCTCACCCCGCCTTTTCTTGAGGGCGCAGAGGAAAATCGGGCGGCGGCGGAGCGACAAACGCCAGCTCTTGACCCGTCTGCGGATGGCGGATGGCGAGCTTCCAGGCGTGCAGCAGTTGGCGCGGGAAATCGGCTCCGCCTCCGTAGACTCGGTCCCCCGCGATGGGGTGGCCAAGGTGCTTGAGGTGAACCCGGATCTGGTGGGTGCGCCCGGTTTTCGGCCGGCACTCGAGGAGGCTGAGTTTCGGGTTCGTCGCGAGCACTTTCCATGCTGTCTCCGCGGCGCGCGCTCCCGGCCGGTTCGATACGGCCATGCGTTGGCGGTGAACCGGGTGTCGGGCGATCGCGCCGGTGACCACGCCGGCCGAGGCGCGCGGTTTGCCCCGCACCACGGCGAGGTAGGTCTTTTGCGCTGTCCGCTCGGCGAATTGCCGCGCCAGCGCCGCGTGCGCGGCATCGTTTTTCGCGACGAGAATGCAACCGCTGGTGTCCTTGTCGAGGCGGTGGACCACGCCCGGGCGCAGGGGATGACCGGCCGAGGACAACCGCGGCGCGTGATGCATGACGGCGTTGACCAGCGTGCCGCTCCAATGTCCCGTCGCTGGATGCACGACCAACCCCGCCGGCTTGTTCAGGCAAAGGAGGTCATCGTCCTCGTAAAGGATTTGCAACGGAATGTTTTCCGGTTGCGCCGCGGCCGGTGCTTCCTCGGGCGGAGGCTCGAAGGCCGAGATCTCATCCCCTTCGCGCACCGGGCGCGAGGCGCGGGCCGCGGTGCCGTTGACCGCGACCAGTCCGGCGGCGAGCGCTTTTTGCCAGCGCGCGCGGCTCACGTCGGGCCAGGTGTCCGCCAACCAGCGGTCGAGACGCGGTGCCGCTGCCGCGGCGGTTTTTGTGCGGGCTGTTGTCTCCACGGGTCAGACGCTGGAGAGGATTGCCCCGCCGCGCAAGGTTTGCCGTTGCGCGCGCTTCCGCGCTAGCCTCGCGCCGTGGAAGATCAGTCGCGCCCCCCGGTGATCGATTCCTGTCCCGTGTGCGGGGGGCAAATCGACGTGACCGACGAGTTGCCCTTCGCGCAGATCTACTGCCCGCATTGCGGCGAGGCGATGCGGGCGCGCCGCATGTTCAACAATTTCGAGTTGGTCGAACTGATCGGCGAAGGCGGCATGGGCTCGGTTTTCAAGGCCCTCGACCACACCCTGGGGCGTATGGTTGCGCTCAAGGTGCTGCGCCGCGAAATGAGCGGCAGCGAGGACGAACGCAGCAAGCTCGAACAGGAAGCGCGCGTCACAGCTTCGGTCAGCCACCCGCACGTGGTCCGGGTTTATTCGTTCGGCGAAGCCGACGGGCAATTTTACATCGCCATGGAGTTGGTGGAAAAAGGCTCTCTCGACGACCTCATGGGTATCCAGACCCGCGTGCCCGAGGCGCAGGTGCTCGAGATCGGGGCCCAAGTTGCCCAGGGTCTCGAGGCCGCCGCCGAAAAGGGTCTCATTCACCGCGACGTCAAACCCGGCAACATTCTCTTCGCCGACGCGCACACGGCCAAGATCGTGGATTTCGGTCTGGCCCGCGTGCTGGAGGAGGAGGCCGAAGCGCGCGGCGAGATCTGGGGCACGCCGTATTACATCGCGCCCGAGCGTCTCAACTACGAACCCGAGGACTTCCGCAGCGACATCTACAGCTTGGGCGGGACGCTTTTCCATGCCATCGCGGGCCGTCCGCCTTTCGAGGCGGAAAGCGCGAGCCTCGTCGCGCTGAAACAAATCAAGAGCCAGCCGGTCAGCCTGGAAGCCTTCGCCCCGGATGTCGCCCCGGAAACAGCTTATGTCATAAACCGCATGCTCGAGAAGAACCCCGGCGACCGCTATGCGGACTACGGTGAACTGGTCGAGCATCTCGAATTCGCGCGCTCCAAAGTCATGGAAAGGGCAGCCCGCCCCCCGGAGGCGAAGCAGCGCGAGGTGGTGAAGGTGGAGACCAATCGCACCAAAGCCCTCGCCGCGCTCATCACGGTTTCGGCAGCGGTTCTTGTTCTCGGGGCGGGCGTGTGGCTTTTTCTGGCCAGCGAGCGCGAGCAAATCAAAAAGATGCGTGTCGAATTGCTGGGCGCTTCGCGCGACAAGCGGGCGGCGACGGATCCGCTTGATGCCGGCCACGCCGCGCTGGCTGCGGGCGAGTGGGAGACGGCGCGCCAGGCTTTTGCCGGTGTGATCGCGACGGCGAAACCGCGCACTGCGCGCGCCTTGTGGGCTAGGGCAAACCACGCTGCCGCACTCGCTTTGCTCGCAAACACTGACCAGGCGCGCGAGGAGTGGGGGCGCATCAATCAGGCCGGGCTTTACTCGGACAAACCGGCGGATCTGCCGCTGGCCAATCTCTTCCTCGACGCGGCCCGCTTCGGCTTGCGCGGTTCGCCCTTCGAGGCTGGCGAGCTCTCAGGATACCCACAGAGCGGCCCCGGTGCGCTGGTTTACTTTTTTGCCGGCGTCACGGACTACGGCCTCGGGGCCCGCGACGCGGCGCGCGATCTCTTCGCCAAATTTCTCGCCGTCCCGCCGGCCAAAGATGTGCCGCAGTGGGAGGCTTACCGTGCGGTGGCGCAAAAACTGTCCGCGCCTCAGTAAGTTTGCCTGCCCGCGCCGCCCGCGTAGAATGGTGCGATGAGCGAGCCGAATTTCCCCGGTCCCGAGGAATTGCAGAAGAGGCTGCAGGCCTTGCTGCAGTCGGCCTTCGTCCAGCCGGGCCGACCCGCGGCGGCAGCTTCCGGCGAGACGACCGACGAGGCCGGGCCGGCGGATGCCGTTTTCGATTTCAAGCTGACCCCGCGCGAGATCAAGGCGCACCTCGACCGCTTCGTCATCAAGCAGGACGAGGCGAAGAAGGTTCTCTCCATCGCGGTGTGCGACCACTACAACCACGCCAAATTCCTGCAGGAGCGCGCGCGCCGCGGCGAGACCGCCCCCGTCGAATACTCCAAGCAAAACGTCATCATCACCGGCCCGACCGGCGTGGGCAAAACTTACCTCGTGCGCTGCATCGCCGACCTGATCGGCGTGCCTTTTGTCAAAGCCGATGCGACCAAGTTCAGCGAGACCGGTTACGTCGGCGGCGACGTCGAAGACCTGGTTCGCGAGCTCGTGCAGAAAGCGGACGGCGACATCGCGCGCGCCGAGCACGGCATCATCTACATCGACGAAATCGACAAGATCGCCACCTCGGGAAACATGATCGGCCGCGATGTCAGCGGGCGCGGCGTGCAGACCGCCTTGCTCAAGCTCATGGAAGAGACCGAGGTTCCCCTGCGCAACCCGATGGATCTGGCCGGCCAGATGCAGACCGTGATGGAACTGCAGCGCGGGGGCAAAGCCGGACGGCAGTCGGTCAACACGCGCAGCATCCTCTTCATCGTCAGCGGCGCTTTCCCCCGCCTTCGTGACATCGTGGACAAGCGGCGCAGCAAAACGCAGATCGGGTTTTCCGCCCCGGCCGGTGCTGTTGCCGACGTTCCGTGGTATCGCGACATGACCACCGCCGACCTGGTCGAATACGGCATGGAAGCCGAATTCGTCGGCCGTCTGCCGGTGCGCGTGGCCTGCGAGGAACTCGTCGCCGCGGATCTGCGCCGCATCCTCGCCGAGTCCGAGGGCAGCATCCTGCGGCAATACGAAAGATCTTTCCTCGCCTACGGCATCGAGGCGGCTTTCGAGGACGACGCGATTGATCGCATCGCCGAGATGGCAGCGGGCGAGGGAACGGGGGCGCGGGGGCTGCTCACGGTCTGCGAGCAGATCCTGCGCGACTTCAAATTCGAGCTCCCCGGCTCGGGCGCCGCGGCTTTGCGCGTCGATGCCGCCCTCATCGAGCGTCCGGTCGAGCGTCTGGCCGAAGTGCGTGCCGGGAGCGGACGGGACCGCGATCTCGCGCTGCGCCGCGCCGCCGCCGATTTCATCGCGCGCCTCGGCGAGACGCTGGGAGTGCCGCTCCGCTTTTCCGACGACGCGCTCGGTCTCCTCGCGGAGATGTCCGTGGCGCGCCAGCAGCCGGTAAGGGAATTGTGCTCCGCGCTTTTCAAGGACTACGAATTCGGGCTGCGTCTGGTTCGCGGGGCCGACGGGGAGGCGCTGGTCCTCACGCGCGAGGCGGTGGAAAATCCCGACAAGTTCTTGAGCGAACTGGTGGTGCGCTCCTATCGTCAGGGCTCCGAGGATGAATCAACCGCTGTCTCTCCATCTTAAAGCCGCCCTGATCTGCGCGCTTCTCGCCATCACGTTGGCGCTGCCGCTGCTTTGGGCGCCGTTGCTGCCCGGCTGGACGTTGTGGCGTCCGCCCGTGGTCAACCCGCGCGTCGAGGCGGTCATCGCTTTCCTCGTCGCTTTCTGGGTTGCCTGGTGCGTGGTCGATATCCCGCGGCGAGGATTGAAGATCCTGGTCTGGGTCGCGACGCTCTGGCTGCTCGGCACCGGCATCTGGATCGCCGCCCTTTACGGCCATGTGACAAGTTCGCTCGTGCCGGTCACCGCCGCGCTGCTTGCCGGCGCGGGCGGTTTGTTTTTTTCCTTCACGCCTCTCGGATCTCGCCGGGCCCGATGGCAATTTTTGGTCGGTCCGCGGGTCGCCCCGAATTTTTTGCGCGCGCGGATCGACGAGAGTCATTTGCCCGGCGAGCCGCGCACGGCCGTGGTTGCAGTGGCCGAAGTGCTGTGGCCCGGCGTAACCGGCGACGAGCACCAAGCATGGTCCGTATTGGCCGAGCGCGCCGGAAAAGCGACGCGCCACTTCCAGCAGGCCGGCGGCTACCTCGAGCGCTGCGACGCGGAAGGCGCGCGCTTCGTTTTCGGTTTGTGGGGCCAAGACTGCGCGCCCGCCGCGGTGGTCGACGCTCTCTGGAGCTGGGTCTCCCAGGCCGGCGGCTGTGCCGCGTTGGCGCGCGGCGAGTGCGTTTGCGGCGTCGGCGATTTGCCGCTCGGCCCGCGTTGGACCGTCGGTGGTGCCCCGATGCGCCGCGCGGCGCGGATGGCCGCGGCGGCCCGGGGGTATGCCGCGCGTCTCCTCGTGGAGGATGCCGTGGCTGCGGAGGTGGTCGAAGGCTGGCACTTCCGCCGTCTCGCGTGGTGGGATTTCGAAGGCAGCCGATTCCTCCTGCACGAGGTGACCGGCTCCGAGCAGAACGCCCCGGCAGGGGCGGCCGACGATTTGCGGCGGTGGGAATACGCCTGGGAGGCATTCTGGAACGGGGACTGGCTTGCCGCGGAGAACGGTTTTGCCGCGCTGGCGCGCGAGCGCGATGATGCCGCCGCCCGAATCTTCGCCCTGCGCAGCCAAGCCGCACGGCGCGGCGGCGCGGAGACGTGAAAAACGCCGACTACCCGGAGCCCTTCCGCGTTCTCGTCCGCGAATTGCGGCGGTTGCCCGGCGTCGGGCCGCGCAGCGCCGAGCGCATGGCACTGTGGTTGCTCGAAGAATCGGGGCGCCCGACCTTGCTAGCCGAAGCCCTGGGTGGCGCGCGCGACGGCGTGACGCGATGCACCGCGTGCGGATTTTTCAGCGAATCGGAAACGTGCGGCGTTTGCGCCGACACGGGACGCGAGCCCATATTGTGCGTGGTCGAGCGCGCCACCGATGTCTTGCCGATCGAACGCACCGGCGCCTTCCGTGGGCATTACCACGTTCTCGGCGGCCGCCTCTCACCGCTCGAGCACGTCGGGCCGGAGGACCTGCGGCTCCGCGAGTTGACGATGCGTCTGGAGAACGGGCCCTACCGCGAGGTCATCCTCGCGCTCAGCACCGATGTCGAGGGCGAGGCCACCGCCAACTACCTCGCGCAATTGCTCGCCCCGCGCGGCGTGTCCGTCACGCGGTTGGCCCAAGGCATGCCGGCCGGCGGGGGGCTGGAGAACGCCGACGAGCTCACGCTTTCGCGCGCACTCTCCGGACGAAGGCAGGCCTCGGCATCGTGAACGCGCGTCTGGCTGCGGCTTTTTTCGCCGTTTCCGTGGCGACGGCTTCTGCGGATGTGGGGACTGCTGCCGCTTACTCGGCCGCGAAAGGCGAGAGGGCTTTGCTCGTCTGGGAGAAGGGGCGCGCTGTCTTCGAACGCGGCCCCGCGCTGTCCGAGGCCCCGCGGATTTTCAGCATCACAAAAAGCCTCTTCTCCATCGGCATTTTCCGCGATGCGGTGAAAGGGGGAATTTCCCTCGCGCGTCCCGTGTCGCAGGGGCCGGCGCGCGGTGTGACGCTCGGCGATTTGATGAACCAGACCTCGGGGCTTGATCCGATGTCCGGCCAGTTTTATTCCACGGGTCTGGAGGACAAGGCGCGCGTTTTTTCGGCCATGCAACCGCCGCGCCGCTCGCGAGGCTTTGTCTACGGCGCTTCGCATTGGGAGGTGCTGGGCGAGGAAATCGTGCTGGCCAGCGGCACGCCGCTCGAATCCTGGCTCCGGCGTTTCGTTCCCGGGATGCGCAGCGATGTCCTGGCGCGATGGCGGCGCGACGGCAAGGGGCGGATGTTTGTCTCGACCGGTGCACGAATGTCGGCCCGCGAGCTGCTCCCGGCCGCGCGCGAGGTTCTGGCCGGCATGGGGCGGGGTTTCGGCCGATGGCCCGCGGCGGTAAAGAACCTCCTGGCAACGGGCACGCCCGAGAACGGGATGTATGCCCTCGGTTTCTGGCTCAACCGCAACGCCCTCTCCGCAGACGCGCGCGAGATCGATGTCGAGAACTCCCTCGATCCGCCGCCCGCCGCCAAATTCTGGCGCCAAGGCTGCCTCTCACGCGCCGCGCCGGCCGATCTGCTCGCCATGATCGGAACCGGTGGCCAGCGGGTCTATGTCGTTCCCTCGCGCGATTTGATTGTCGTCCGCTTGGGCGCCGGGAATTTTTCCGACGCCGAATTTCTCGCGCGCTACTTTGCCCCGCCTAGTAAGGCGTCGGCGAAGGAGCGGGGTTGATCGCGGGAAGCGCGCGCGGCGCGTGCTGCGGCGGCAAGGCAAGAAGGAGGGTGGATTCTCCGCGCTGCCATCGGTAACCGAAACCGAAGGGCAGGGGGAAAGCGGTTCCGCCGGCGTAAAGATCGCGCAGGGCAGGCTGCTCGTGCCGGGCGAAAATTTCCAGAGGCGCGGTGTAATGGCCGAAGCAAATGACGCGCCACCCGGCCTCCTTGTAGCCGGCCAAGCTGATGCCCGAGTCGTCCTGCACCACCGCCGCGCAGTTGCCGAGCAGGAATCCCCGCATCCGCGAGAACGATCCGCTCTGCAGCAAATACGAAGCCGCTTTGAGGTAGCCGGTGGACGGGCCGCGCCGGGCCAGCCAGTCGAGCACGGCGGGATTTTGCTTCAACGCGTTGTCAATCAAGTCGGCCTGCACGTAGACGACCTCCGACGGCGGTGTGACCGGCGTCTGGCGGAAGACGATACGCAGGGCGGGTTGTCCGCCCGCTTTTTCGCCCGCTTCGAGAAAACCTCCGGGCATGAGAGTGAGCCGCTCCGCCGCGTCGATGCGCGTGTCGGTGAAGGAAAGAAAGGCCAGCATGATCGGAAACACACCCTGGAAGGCCGAAGACTGCAGATCACTTTTCATGTCCTTCGTGATGAAATGGCTGAAGTTCATGATCACTTCGGTCGATTTGCGCAGCGCCGCGAGGCTGGCGTGCAGTTGTTCGGGAGTCAGTTCGAGCGGGTTCATCAGCCTGCCCACCGGTTCGAGCCCGCCCAAGGCGTAGCTGCGCGCCTCGGGGAACAAAGCCAATGCGCTGATCAGATCCGGCCCGGCGAACATGTAGGTCACCTGCCACGAAGGACCGATCCGCGGGACCAACTCCGTCCCGGCCCACGCGCGCATCGGGGCAAAATAAAGATCATCGTAGCGGAACCACTGCGACGCGAAGAGCCGCGCGTGTTCCCGGTATTCGGGGGATTGCTGCAGCGCGGCAAGCGGACTCTCGGGAGGCAGGGCGCGCCCGGCCAAGAATGCGCCCAACTCGGTCGGCGAGACAGCCGGTGCGGACGAGCCGCACAGAAGGGCGGCGAGAAAAAGCGGTAGCGCGCGACGCTTCACTGTCCCGTATCCTGCCGCCGGGCCACGAGTGCGTAAATGCCCAAGCCCGCCAGGAGGGTCAGCGCACCGCAGCACGCCTCGAACGGTTTGACCGTGGCGGTGTAAAAAATGGCGAAAGCGGTGATGGCGAGGAAAAGCAACGGGGTAAGGGGATACAACGGCACGCGGAACGGTCTGGTCAGCCGCGGAGCCCTGAGCCGCAGCACGATGACACCGAGCACGGCGAGAAAACTGCACGCCGTAAGTGCGAAGAGGGTGTAGATCACCACCTGCTCGAAAGTCGAGGTGAGGAGAAAAAGGAGCGTCAAAGCACTCTGCGCGATCACGGCACGGGCCGGTATCCCCGCGGGCGTGCGCGCCTGCAGCCATCCGAAACCTCGCGGGTAATCCTCGCCCAGCACCATGGCCACGCGCGGTCCGGCCCAGATCATCGCGCTGATCGCGCTGACCAGGCCGAGCGCGATGACAGCGGCGACAAGGCGGCCGCCGCCTTGGCCGAAGGCCGACTCGGCCGCGACCTGCGCGACATTGACTTGGCCGGCCATGCTTTCCGCGGGCACCGCGTGGAGGAAAGCAGCGTTCAGCCCGAGGTACATGCCCGCGACAAGCAGCGTGCCCGCGGTCAGCGCGACGGGAATGACGCGGCCGGGCACGCGCACCTCTCCGAGAATATAGGTGGCCGCATTCCAGCCGGAGTAGGCGTAGAGAGTGAACATCAGCGACACGGCGAACGGCGCGGTGACCACGTAGCTGCTCCATGCCGCCGCGGGTGCCGGCGCGACGGCAGGGCGCCCGAAAAGCGCGTAAGTCAGGAAGAGGACCAGCCCGATTTTGAGAAGGGTGAAGACCACCTGGAATACGCTGCTCACTTTGAGGCTGCGCAAATGAACCAGCGTGACAAGGACGACCACGAAAACCGAAGCGGCGCGCGGCGAAAGTTCCGGCCACACCCCCTGCGCGTAAGAACCGAAGGCCATGGCGCTCGCAGCCACCGGTGCGGCGAACCCCGCCACCATGGAGACGATGCCGGCCATGAATCCGACGGCCGGATGATAAATCTTCCCCAAAAAATGATATTCGCCGCCCGAACGCGGCAGCGCGGCGGAAAGTTCCGCGTAGCAAAGCGCGCCACATAGAGCGAGGAGTCCGCCCAGGGCCCAGATGAGCAGGATGGCCGGTTGCGAGGGAATCTCGGCCAATTGGAAACCGAGGCTGGTGAATATGCCCGTGCCCACCATGTTGGCCACCACAAGCGCCGTGCAGGTGGCCAACCCGACAGATCCCTTTTTGTTTTTCGCGGCTCCGTCCCCACCTTGCGCTTGCTTGGCCATGCGGGGCACTCCTACCATAGCCGTTCACATGAGTGCCACCTTGCTTTTCCGCCGCTTTCTGGCCGACCCGATGAAAATCGCCTACGTCGTGCCCAGTTCCAGGGGCATGGTGAAGCGCATTCTCGAACGCATGGACTTCGAACGCGCCCGCGTGTTTGTCGAGTTCGGGGGGGGCGAGGGGTGCTACACACGCCAGATCGCCCGCCGGATGGCCCCCGAAGCCAAGCTGCTGGTCTTCGAACTCGATCCGCACCTCGCCGAGCACCTCCGCCGGCAATTTCGCGACGATCCCCGCATCCTGATTTACCAATCAGACGCCGCGCTTTTTCGCGACGAACTGCACAAACTCGGCCTGAAGCACGCGGATTACGTCATTTCCGGTATCCCGTTCAGCTACATCGAACCGGCGGCGAAGAAAGTGATCCTGCACTCCGTGCACGACGGGCTGTCGCGCGAAGGCATGTTCATCGTCTACCAGGTCTCCATGGAACTGAAGGGGCATGCGCGGATGTTTCCCGGCTGCGAGGTGGAATACTTCCTGGCGAATATCCCGCCGATGTTCATCCTCGCTTTCCACAAGTCGGAGATCACGCTGCGCAAAAAGCCGCGCCGCGCCAAAAAGCCCCTCAAAGCAGAAGCTGTGGCCTGAGTTATTTCGGGAGCAGTTCGGCCACCATGGCCCGCTCTTCCTTCAACTCGTTGACCGACTTGTCGATGCGCTCGCGGGCGAAATCGTTGTGGGGAATGCCTTCGACGATGGCGGTCTTCTGGTCTTTGCTCCGGACAGGCAGGCCGCAGATCAGCCCTTCCTCGATTCCGTAGGAACCGTCCGAGCGCAGCGCCACGCTGTGCCAGTCGCCTTCCGGCGTGTTCGCGCTGAGGCTGCGGACGGTTTCGATCGCCGCGTGGGCCGCGGAGAAGGCGGATGACAATCCGCGCGCCTTGATGATGGCTGCGCCGCGCTCCTGCACAGTCTTGATGAAATCCCCCTCGAGCCACGCGCTGTCTTCGATGACCTCCGGGGCAAGGCGGCCGCCGATGCGCGCGTTGAAGAAATCGGGAAACTGCGTGTTGGAGTGGTTGCCCCAGATGGCCATGTTGGTCACCTCGCGCCACGGGACGCCGGCCTTTTGCGCGAGTTGCGATTTCGCGCGGTTCTCGTCGAGCCGCATCATGGCGAACCAGCGGTCGCGCGGCACGGCTGGCGCATTGCTCATGGCGATGAGGCAGTTCGTGTTGCACGGATTGCCGACCACGAGGACCCGCACGTCGGAAGCAGCGTTTTTTTCGATCGCTTTTCCTTGGCCGACGAAGATCTTGCCGTTGATGCCGAGCAGTTCCTTGCGCTCCATCCCGGCTTTGCGCGGCACGCTGCCGACGAGCAGGGCCCAGTTCACGCCGTCGAAACCGCGGTCGAGATCGCTGGTTGTCTCGATATCCTCGAGAAGAGGAAAGGCGCCGTCCTGCAGCTCCATGGCCACGCCTTGCAGGGCGGGCAGGGCCGGTTCGATCTCGATGAGATGGAGAACGACGGGCTGGTCGGCCCCGAAGACTTGTCCGCTGGCGATGCGGGGAAGGATGGAATAGCCGATTTGCCCGGCGGCGCCGGTCACGGCCACGTGGATGGTTTGCTTCATGCGCTTCACTCTGCATGAAACGCGCGCGTGTCTCGACCAAAAAATAAGCCAACCCGTTACGCGTTGGCGCAACGGGTTGGCTCCTTGTAGGGGGAAATTGTTTTAGAGACTGCCTTTGAGATCTTTGCCCGCGCCGAACTTGACGGCTTTCGACGCTTTGATCTGGATGCGCTCGCCTGTCTTCGGATTCACGCCCAAGCGCGCTTTGCGATTCACCACGCGGAACGTGCCGAAGCCGACCAACTGCATGGTCTTGCTTTTCTTGAGGTGGGTTTTGATCCCGTTGATCACGGCGTTGACGGCGCGTTCGGCGTCCGCCTTGCTGCTCTTGAGGTCTTTCTGGACGCTCTCGATGAGTTTTATCTTGTTCATGCTTTTGCCTTGCTGATGTTGCCTGCCCCGTGAACTGCTGCGGCGCGGTTGAGGTTTTCTTCCTGCCGGGCGGAGCTGTCAATCGCCAAGCTTGCCGGACGCGATTTTTGCGGTTTTCGGTTTGACACCGGTCGCGGGAAAGAGCCCGTTGGGGGCATGAGCCGCCAGACATTCGGTCCCATGGAGAAGTTTGCCGAGACCATCGCCCGGAACATCCGCACCGCTCCCCGCATCGCCCCGGATGCCTACATCGCCTCCGGTGCCACGGTGGTGGCCAATGTCGAGATCGGTCCCGAAGCCAGTGTCTGGCACCAGGCGGTGCTCCGGGGTGATGTGGCGCACGTGGTCCTCGGGCCGCAGTCCAACGTCCAGGATGGTGCCGTGGTCCACGTGGCCGATGAGCTGCCGGCCGTGATCGGACGTCTCGTTACCGTGGGTCACAAGGCGATCGTCCATGCCTGCACGGTGGAGGACGAGGTTCTGGTCGGCATGGGGGCGATCGTGCTCGACGGCGCGCATGTCGGAACGCGTTCGATCATCGGGGCAAACGCCACCGTGAAGCAGGGCATGGAAATTCCTCCCGGTTCGCTCGTGCTCGGCACCCCGGCCAATGTCGTCCGCACATTGTCCGAAGCGGAGCAGGACGAGATCAAAATGTGGGCTCTGCGTTACGTGCGGCTCTCGCGCGAATATCTCGCGGCGGCACGCGAACGCGACTAGCTCCGGTCCTCGCCGTCGTGGTCACCCACGCACTCCAAGTGCGTGATGACCTGTGCGGCCGGGCGGATGCGGCCCTCCACGGCTTCCTCGATTTCCGTGGCCGCCCGGTGGGCGTCGCGCAGTAGGATGTCCGTGGGGAATTCGAGGTGCATTTCGATCCAGTGGGCGTCGCCGATGTTGCGATGTCGGAGATTGTGGAAGGCGATCCCGCGCCGCCGCGTCTCCTCGGCGACGATTTTCTCGATCTGGTCGTTGGTCTCCGGATCGGCTTCGTCCATCAATCCACTCACGCTTCGCCGGATCAGTTGCAGGCCGGAGCGCAAAATGTTCGCCGCGGCGAGCGACGCGAACAACGGGTCCCAATAGAGCCAACCGGTCATTTGCACGAGCCCGAGGGCGACGAGCACACCGAGGCTCGTCCAGCAGTCGGTCAGCACGTGATGTCCGTTGGCCTCGAGGATGATCGAACCGCGATTGCGTCCCGTGCGCACCAAGTGCCAGCCGAGCGCGCCGTTGAGCACCGCGGCGATGGCGGTGAGCGCCAAGCCGACCGGCACGTGTTCCAGTCGCGGACCGTTGATCGCCGCTTTGACCGCTTCGTAGAGGATGTAGAGCGCCGCGACGATGATCATGGCGCCCTCGAAACCGGCCGAGAAAAAGCCGACCTTCGAGTGTCCGTAAAGGTGTCTCGCGTCGGCCGGCCGCAAGCTGAGCCACAGGCTGTAGGCGGCAAAGGCAACCGCGGCCATGTGGGCGACGCTTTCGCCCAGGTCGCTCAAAATGGCGGTCGATCCGGTTTGCCAGTAGGCCGCGGCTTTCAGCACCAGCAGCAGGAGCCCCGCACCCAACGACAGCGACATCGCCGTCATTTTCTCCGCCGCGCCGGCGGGAACGGGTGGTTGCTCGGCCATACCGCAGTCTGTGCCGATTGGCCGGGCATCCGTCAATCGCCGATGGCTTGCCCGCGATGTCACGCGGCGCGTAATCTGCCCGTTGGTCAAAGCGACAGGCGAAATGACGGAGAGCGAACAAAAAAAGAAAATCGGCCTGTTGCGCGGGGCTCCGGGCGGCGCGGTGGACGAGGAGGAACAGCGGCGCCTCGTTTACTATGCCAATCTCAAACTGCGCGACATCGGATGTCCCGCCTTTCCGCTCGAGCGCGAGGGCGAGTTGGCCGATCTGGTCGGCGGCCTGATGGCCATCAACCGCGAGCGCGACCGCTTGCTCGCGCGTTACCTTTGCCCCGTAGACCAGCGCATCCAGAATTTTCTCCACGATTACCTGCAGGATGCGGTCGAAGTTCCGCGTTTGCCGGGGCACACCTTCGTTCTCGACCGGCACGGGCTGGCCCGCCTTCTCTCGCTGCCGCCGGACCGTGACGAGTTTTCCTCGGATATCATCAGTTCCTACCGGGTGCGGCAGGGCGTGCTGCACAATCCCAGGAGCGACCGTCGCACCACCGAGGGCATCTTCCACGTTACCGAGGGCGGGCTTCCCGTCCCGGCCGACAAGAAGGCCGTGCCCAAGGCGGTTTTCGGCCGCCTGCTCGCCGCCGCGTTGCGTCCGCCGCCCGAACTTCTGCGTCTGCCCTTCACTTCGACGCTGCCCGAGCCGGCGGAATGTTTTGTTTCCCTGCTGCTCCGGCCGGTTGTGTGCCCGGAGGTGCCGGGCGTCACTGCGGAGAAGTCGATGGAGGTGCGCTTCTTTGTCCCCGGCGGTCTGGTCTGCAACCTCGATTTCGTCGAGAGCATCTTCGGCAACGCGGGCGATCCGCATCTGCCGGAGAACGACTCCGCGCTCGACACCGAGCATTGGACCGGCAACACCGGCTGCGTCATTCTCGCGCCGCATTTGAACAAGTTGACCAAGGCGGAACTGGGTCTTCCGAAGTGGGACGATGCCACCGGGCGCCAGCGGCGCGACGGGATGTGCTGGAAATCGCCGGACGAGCTCTACAACGACGGCACGGCTTTCAAGATCACGGCGCGCGACGAGAACGGAGTTGTCGTCACGGTTATTTCCGACAACTACTTCGGCTACTGCAAAAAGGAGGTGAAAACCCAGCTCGGGATGGCAGCCAACCTCTTCGGCAACGCCGAGGAAGAGCACGCGGGCGGGGCGCTCATTTTTCCGAGCTACGATCTGGCCGAGCAGGTCGAGACGGCGGATCTGCCGCTCTCGCATCATCACACCTTCGACGAGGCCATGGCCCTGCTTGGCGAGAGCGTGGAGCGCCATGCGGACGGCTACGCGGTGGATCGCCGCTTCCCGGACGTGGTCTACGTTTCGGGGAAGTCGCGTTTCCAACTCCTCGCGCAGAAAGTTTCGTGGGAGTTGCCGGACGGCAGCCGCAAAGAAATTCCTCTCCGTCTGGGGCACCGCTACGTGTTGCCCTGCGGATACAAAATCCACATGGAGAAGCCCTCGGAGGGGCGCGCCTGGCGCCTTGTCGGCACGGTGGCCGAGGGCACGCTGTGCCACAAACCCTGCACGGTGTCGGGCGGGGGCAAATCGGAAATCTCCAAACCCATTTCGGATGCCATCCTGCAGGGCCCGATTTTCGTGGCGGACTTCCGCGCCGACTTCGACCGCGTGGATGAATTGCTGCGGCGAGATTACGCCGACCGTTACGCGGACCCTTCCCGCAACGGCAAAGACCACCGGCTCATCCTCAGTCCGCATCGCTCGCTCGGTTCGGTCATCAAGCTGCTCACGCCTTCGCCCTCGTTCAACGGGGAATACAACGCGTGGTTGGAAAGCATTCCCCAGCACGTCAAAGAGTTGGTCTTCGTCCTGAAACGCTTCTACCGGCCCGAATGGGGCGAGCGTTGGCGGGAAAATTTCAGCGTGGATATCGTCAACGGCCTCCCGGCCAACGAACTCCGCTTCCACACGCGCAAGCTGGTGGCGAACTTTCTCCGCGTGGGCTTCGACGCTCACGACTCGTGGCGCACCTTCGGTCTGCGCAAGGATTTCTTCCCCGCGGTGAAAATCCAGATGGAAGACGACATCACCGCCTCGACCGTCGTTCCTCGCGAGCGCGTGGCCGGACTGCTCGACAGGCAAACCGAGAACCTTCCCGGCGTGAAGTTCGTGCGCAACTGCGAATACCGGCTCTTCCAGCGGCCGGACGACGCCATCCACCGCGGCTATGACAAAGTCGCCGAGTTCGACTTCGCCCACGGCGGCAATTTCTTTTCCAACTACCAGCCGCTCACCGCGGCCGAAGCGCGGGACATGCTCGAGGATGCCATCGGCTTCTACCAATACACGCGGCCCATGCAGAAGATGATCGAGAGCTACGTCGAGGCGGGGCGCCCGGCGTATTTCGTCTCCAATGCCAATCCGCGCCTGGTCGACGGTCGCCCGACGAAGAACCCGCGTTACCTGCAGGCCCGCCCGGACCTTCTCGATCCGCGCGGACGCTACCTCGCCGATGTCGGGATCCGCCTGTCGCGCGGTTTGCGCGCCGGCCAGCCCGCGCTCGCGCCGGTCAACGCGGTGCTGTCCGGGCGGCGGAACAATCCCCCGGACCGCGGCGCCGGCATCCGTTCGCTCGCCGTCTACAATCCCATCCACCACATGGAGCTGCCCGAGCTCTTCATGGAATTCATCTGCAGCATGACGGGCAAGTCACCCTCGACCACCGGGGCGGGTTCGGAGGGGGCTTTGACCAAGGGCCCTTTCAATGCCCTCCCGCCGGTCTACGATTTGAATTCCGCTTTCGTCTCGTATGCGATCAGCGGCTACGAAGGCTTCGTCACCGCAGCCGGTTATGTCGGTCCGCGTTGCCGCGTCGACCATGATATCAGCCTGCTGGTTCCCGAAGTGTGGTGCCGCATGACGGTGGAGGAGAGGTCGTCGGGGTTCCTGCGTGCCCACGGCTACCTCGAGCCGCTGCGGGATTTCGAGCACGAGGGACGCAGGGTTCTGGCCAGCCGGCTGGGCAGCCGGATCACCAAAAAGTTCGTCAACACGTTCTTCGGTCGGGTCTTCAACCATCCGCATGTCGTCCTGACCGAGGAAATGCTGAAACCCGAGTTGCAGGGCATGGATCTGTTTGTCGAGGGCATGGAGAACGTGGTTGCGACGCAGAAGCGCGTGGCGGCGCTTTATTTCGAGGACGGCAGCATCGAGTGGGCCTGCCCGCCGCTCAAAGTGCTCCTGCACATCATGCGCGACGATCATTGGGAGGGCAAAACGCTGGACGATCCGGAGGTCCGCGCCATGTTCACCCGGGAGTCCGTGCTGGCCAGCGACTGGTATCGCGCGCGCCTCGAGGCCAAACAGCGCGTGGACATCCGGCTCTGGGATCGTCACGCGTCCTGCCTCGAGCGCTTCCTCGAAAATCCCAGCTATTCGGCCGAGGCCGAACGCCTCGGTTTGCCGCGGCGCTTGGAGGATGCCACGCGCAGACTGCGCGAGGCACGCGACCCGTCCTACCTGGAGTTCCTGCGCGGCAGCACCGGCGCCGAGCCGGCCGTTCCCGATCCGGAGCGGGCGACCGCCTGACCGCCCGGTCAGCTGAAGGTCAGATTCTTCACGCCGGCCGACGCGGCGGAGTTGAGCACGTCGATGATGCGCTCCTGACGCGCGTTGTCCGCGGGACGAATAATGACGGGGTCCTTGTCGCCGAAGCGGTCGATGTTTTCTTTGAGCCGTGCGCGGAGTTCCGGCATTTCTTTGCTCGACGGGGTGTCGAAGACTTTGTTGTTCATCGAGACGACGCCTTCCGGGCTGATGTCGATGATGACCGGGGTGGGCGGGGGGCCGGCCGCCTTGGCGCCGCGACCGCTGGGGAGGCTGATGTTCAGCTCGCGCTCGACGACCTGCGATCCGGCCGAGGCCATGAAAAAAAGGAGAAGGACGAACACGACGTCCACCATCGGCGCGATCTGGAAACCTACATCGCCGTCTTCTGAGCCTACGGATCCACCCATGGTTCGTTATTCTTCGTTCGGTTTGTCTCCGGATGCAAGGGATCAGGAAGAGGCGGCAGGGGCCGCATCCTTATCCACCACGGAAAAAGTCACATTGGCGATACCCGCTTTGCCCACCGCCTCGAGCAGGCTTTTCATCACCGAGTAGCGCACATCTTTGTCGGCCCGGATGAGCACGCGGACCATGGGGTTTTTCTGGATGTGGTTCTGCAGCATGGGCACGAGGTCGGCCGGGGAGGCGTAGTCGACTTCGTTCACGCTGATGGAGGCGACGTTGTTGATCTGGTTGAAGGCGAGGTTGACGATGATCTGCCCGGGGTTCTCCTTCGCGTCTTTGGCGTCTTTGGCCACGGGCAACTTGATGTCGCGGTTCGATTGGAGCACCTCGGTCGAACTGATCGACATGAAAAAGACGAGGAGCACGAGCAGGATGTCGATCATCGGAGCGATCTGGAATTCCGGATCGGCCTCCGCCTCGGGTTGCCGCCGCTTCTTCTTGCCGCGTGTCGGGGCCCCTTCGGACATGGGTCAGGACTGCCAGTCCAGCGTCGTGCCGCAACTCGGGCACGGATTGTTCCCGGGCACGATGGACGCCTGGCACACCGGGCAATTGGTCGTCAGTTGCATGGATACCTTGTGGGAAACCTTGGCTTTCGGTGCGCCGCCCGAGGTCAGTCCGTCGCCCGCGCTGAAGTTTTCGCCGATGCGCATGCCGCGCACCTCATCGAACGGGATGTCCTCCACGAGGTGATTCAACTCGCTGTCGGCGTAGACCGTGGCGTCGCTGACGCGGTTGCGGAAGTAGTAATAGAAGATGAAGGCGGGAATGGCGATGAAGAGACCGCTCGCCGTGGCGAGCAGCACTTCGCCGATGCTCATGGCCAGTTTGCGCGGATCCGAGACGCCCGATTGTCCGAGGACGGCGAACGCGCCCATCATGCCGATGACCGTGCCGAGCAGTCCGATCATCGGCGAGATGACCCCGATGACCGAGAGGTAGCTGTTGCGTGTTTTGAAGACCTGCGACTCGCGGATGCCGAGTTCGATGATTGAGGTCTCGGTGGCGTCCTTTCCGCGGCCGATACGCTCGAGCGCGCCGCCCAACACCGCGGCGACGTACGTTTTCGGGTTGGCTTTGCAGGTTTCCCAAGCCTCCTGGTAGTTGCCTGCCTTGAGCGATTCGTCGAGCGCCGTGACCAGCGCTTTGGGGGCCAGGCTTTGGCGCCGCACCTGCAGGAACATCTGGATGACGAAGGTCACCATGATCATCGACGTCCCCACGATGGCGAGCCAGATCATGATGATGAGCGGGCCGCCGTGCAGGATCATCTGGATGATCGAGGTGCTTTCCGGGGCGGCCGCTTCCTCCGCGGCGCGGGCAGGGATGGCGGTCACCGCAAAGAATGCGGCAAGGAGGAATAAGGGGAGTTTGCGAATCATGGTTGCGGGTCGTGTTGGTTGTTAGGGAGCGATCAATCCTGGGTTGGCCGTGCGCAGCGCCTCGGCGCGTTTTTTCGCATCGGCCACGGCATTCTGGTCGAAAGGGAATAGAGCGGAAGCTTTTAAGTAGTTTTCCAGCGCGCCGCTGTTGTCGCCGGCCGCCTCGTCGATGCGGCCGAGCAAATAGAAGGCCTGCGAAAATGCGGGGCCGTCAGCGTCCGCCGGCAGTGCGGTTTTGGCCGACTTGGCGGCCAGAGGCTCGAGGAGTTTGGACGCGCCGGGCATGTCGCCGGATTCGACGGCCAGCCGCGCCATGCCGAGGTTGGCCAAGGCGACGGAGGCCGGATAGGTCTTGCTGAACAACTCGTAAGCCGCCTTCGCGCCTGCTTTGTCTCCGGCGGCCAGCTTGGCGTCGCCGAGCATGACGGCGGCGCGTTCGGCCCAGGCGGCGGGAAGGCCGGCGTAGGTTTTATTGAGTTGCTCCAGCGCGGCAAGGGCTCCCTTCGCATCGCCGCGCGAGAGTTGGGCGGCGGCCGCGGTGAATTCCGCCGGGGCCTGCATGCGCAACTGCTTCACGTCGGCCAGCGGCACCGAAATCGTGGCCTGGTTCATCTTGATCCGCAGGTTGCCGTTCCCGCTGCCGATGATTTTGCCTTCGAGAGTTTGACCGTTTTTGCGGACGAGCGTGTCGGCCGCGGGAGCCTGCTGCAGGCCAGCCCCGAAAAGCACGGCGGCGGCCAGAAGCGCTGCGGGGAGGGGACTTGCTTTCATGAACCTAATCACTTAAGCCAAACGCCCACCTTTTTCAATACCCTGATCCGATGTTTACCACGATTCGCAAACACCAGCGCTGGCTCATGCTGGTCATCGCCTTCCTCACCATCGTCGCTTTCGCTTTTTTGTATAACACCACCGAGATGGACAGGGTGGGCTCGAACATGGTGGCCAAAATCTACGGCCGCAATGTGATGCAGGTCGACGTGGAGAAGGCGGTGCGCAATTACCAGCTCGCCCTGGCCTTGGGGCAGTTCGATCTGGTCCGGGATCTGGCCGGGCAGGCGCAGAGCGAGGACGAGGCCGCCTCGAACTTCATCTGGAATCTCATGGTCTTGCAGCACGAGGCGGCGGCTTTGGATATCGAGCCGGGCACGCAGGCCGTCATCGACAAGATCCGCAGCATGCCCGTCTTCCAAAAAGACGGTCAGTTCGATCCGGCGAAATACGCCGACTTTGTGCAGCAACAACTCGCGCCGCGCGGTTTCACCGAGCGCCAATTGGAGGATGTTGTCCGCGATTCGCTCCGTTTGCAGGAGATGAAAGCACTCGTCGAATCGCCGGCCGTCGTGCTGCCCGCCGACATCGAACCGGCGCTCGCCCGCATGGCGCCTGTCGATGTTCTCCTCGTCGAGTTCGATCCGGTTGCTCTGGCCAAAGAAGTCGAGGTTTCCGACGAGGAGTTGCGCAAAGCCTACGATGAGCGCAAGCAATCCCTGCAGGCCCCGGAGATGCGCACTTTGCGCTACGCGGCCTTCGTTCTCTCCGAAGAAGACGCCAAAAAGAAAGGCAAGGAGAGGGTGCAAGCGCTGCAGAAGGTCGCCTCCCAGACGAACGATTTTGCCCAAGCCCTGGCCGACAGCGGGCGCGGCATGGACAGTTTCGGCCGATCCAAAAAGACCGATGTTCACGTCACACCTTTCTTCGATGCCAAGGGCGAAGCCGGCGGGAAGCTGTTCGATCAGGACTCGGATGTCATTGCCGCGGGCAAAGCCGTCGCTTTTCGCCTGTCTCCCCAGCCGGGCAACTACGAGATCATCGAGCTCGGCGAGAAAGGTTACGCGGTTGTCGAGGTCGCTTCGGTCAAGGTTCCGCGGCAGCTGGAATTCGACGAAGCGCGCGCCGACCTCCGGGCCGAGTTGATCGCCCAGAAGCGGGATCGCGCGGTCACCGACAAAGCCGCTTCCGCCCTTCCGGAGATCCGCGCCAAACTTTCCTCGGGAACCCCCATCGCCGATGCGGTGAAAGACGCCGGGCTCAAAACGAGCGAGATGAAAGGGCTCAGTGTTTTCGACCGCGAACTCAAGCCCGACCAGCGCGAGATCGCCATGGCTGTGGCCGATCTGCCCGAGGGCAGCCTCGGCGAGTTCCGGGCGCAACCCGGCGGAGGCGGATTTGCCCCTTACGTCGCGAAAAGGGCGACGCCCGGGGAAAAGGAACTTGCCGAGCGGCGTCCCATGATCGAGTCCGGCGCGCTCCAAGGCAAAAAGATGCTCATGTTCGCGCAATGGTTGGCCGATGCGCGGCGCCAATCCGGGTTGGAGATGCTCCGCCCGGCGATGTGACAGGCAGCAACGCCTTATTTTGACATTGGGTCGGCGTCTCTCCGGCGCGATCATTCATCCAATCCAGTGAAGCCATTTTTCATCACCACGGCGATCGACTACACGAATGCGCCGCCGCATATCGGACACGCCTACGAAAAAGTGCTGGCCGATGTCATCGCCCGCTGGCACCGCGAGCGCGGCCGCCCCGTCTTTTTTCTCACCGGCGTCGACCAGCACGGACAGAAGGTGCAGCAATCCGCGGAGAAGGCGGGAATGACGCCCGCGGAATTCGCCAAAGACGTCACCGCAAAGTTCAAGGCGCTTTGGAAAAAGTTGGGCGTCGATTACGACGGGTGGGCCGAGACGACCGACCCCCGCCATATCGCCGCGGTGCAGGCGGTCCTGCAGCAACTGCACGACCAAGGCGATGTCTACAAAGCGCGCCACAGCGGCTATTACAGCGTGCGGCAGGAGCAGTTTCTCACCGACAAGGAACGCAACGACCAGGGCGAATTCGGGCCGGAGTGGGGCGAAGTCGTCTTCATCGAGGAGGAGAACTGGTATTTCCGGCTCTCCAAATACCGTCCTTGGCTCGCGGAGCACATCGCCTCGCATCCCGACTTCGTTTTTCCTTCTTTCCGCGGCAGCGAGCTGGCCAATGCGGTGGCCAAAGAGGCGGGGGATTTGTGCATTTCGCGTCCGAAATCGCGCCTGGGCTGGGGTATCGAGCTGCCCTTCGACCGCGACTTTGTCACATACGTCTGGTTCGACGCGCTGATGAACTATGTCACTTTCGCCGGCTACCGCGCCGCGGCGAATGCCGGGTTGCCCGATTTCGAGAGGATCTGGCCCTGCGACGCGCACGTCATCGGGAAGGATATCCTCGTTCCCGCCCACGGCATCTATTGGCCGATCATGCTCAAGGCGGCGGGATTCGAAGTGATGCCCAAGCTGCTCGTCCACGGATGGTGGAACCTCGGCGGTGCCAAGGTGAGCAAAAGCGCCGGCAACGTGGTCGACCCCGATGCGCTGGCTGACCGCTACGGCTGCGACGCGCTCCGCTATTACCTCATGCGTGACATCGCGACCGGACAAGATGCCGACTTCAACGAGCAACGTCTGCGCGCGCGCTACAACGCCGACTTGGCCAACGACCTTGGCAACCTCGTCAACCGCACCGTAAGCATGGCGCGTCGTTATCGCGATGGTGTCCTGGCCGGTGCACCCGCCGACAAATCCGAAGACGCTGTCGCTCTCGAGGCGCTCGGCTCGGAGGCGGCGCGCCGCTTCGACGCGGCCATGGATGGCTACCAGGTCCATTCGGCTCTGGAAGCCGTCTGGGAACTGGTCGCCGCAGCCAACGGATTTGTCGAAAGTTCCGCGCCTTGGAAACTGGCCAAGGATCCGTCCCAAGCCGCGCGGCTCGACGAAGTGCTTTGCGTTCTGGTCGAGGCGGCCCGGCTTGCCGCGGCCTTGGCCCATCCGGTCATGCCGTCCTCCGCCGACCGGATCCTCGCCCAGCTCGGTTTTTCCGGAAACCTTGCGCCCGTCTGGGGCGCGGTTGCCGACGGCCACCGGGTGGGCGAGCCCACACCGGTTTTTCCCCGCTTGGAAGACGACCAGGCGGTCTGACACAACGTGGCCAATCTCGGGAGCATCGAGCCATGGGGTAGCCGCCCGCTCGCGCAGCGCATCCGCTTTCGTCTCGAGTTCGCCGGGCTGTGGGCCGCTTCACGGCTGGTGCCCTTGCTTCCGTTGCCTGTATTGCGCGGACTCTCCGGTCTGCTCGGAAGTGCCATGTTCGCCCTCGACCGGCGGGGGCGTGCCGTGGCCATGGACAATCTCCGCTGCGTCTTCGGCGCGGAGAAAAGCGAAGCCGAGTTGCGGCGCATCGCCCGCGGATCGGCCGCCCAATTCGCCCGCACCATGCTCGAGCTTTTCTGGGCGAGGAATTTCACCGCGGAAAACTACCGCGACTACATGGTCATGGAGGGATGGGACCAGGCGAGGGCGCTGAATAAAACACACAACGGTGGCATTTTTGTCTGCCTGCACTACGGCAACTTCGAGTGGCTGAGCATCGCCGGGGCCTTCGAGCGCCTGCCCGGATGCATCGTGACGCAGCAGTTCGAAAATCCTTTGCTCGGCCCGGTGTTCGACCGCCTTCGCTCGCTCAGCGGTCATCGCATCATCCAGCAGCAACGCTCCATGCTCATCACGCTGAAGCATCTCAAAAATGGCGGAAACATCGGTGTGCTCATCGATCTGCAGCTTCATCCCAAGCTTCCCTCCGTCCCTCTGCGTTCTTTCGGTCGCTTCTCCCCTTCGACCAAGCTCCATGCCATGCTGCAAAAGCACACGGGGTTGCCCATCATCCCGATCGAGAGCGTGCCTTTGCCCGACGGCCGCTACCGGACCATCGCGCACGACCCGATTTATTTTTCCCCCGATGCCACCGAGGAGGAGGTCGTGCAGAAATGCTGGGACTTTTTCGAACCGCAAGTCCGCCGCCAGCCCGAGGCTTGGCTCTGGGCCTACAAGCACTGGCGCTTTCTTCCCAAGGACGCCGATGTCCCATACCCTTCCTACGCGGTCAACCGGCCGTTGTTCGACCGCATGCTCGCGGGAAAAGGTGTCCAAAGTTCCGCAGCAACCAACAATCCGTCATGAAAAAGCTTCTCCTCATTCCTCTCGTTGCGCTCGCCGGCTGTTCCGGGGGAGTGCTCGACGCCACCCGTGAATACCGCGCCGCCTTGGAGCAGCGTCCGGGCGTTTCCTTCGGCAGTCCCGAGCAGGGGCGCCGCGCAACCGAACGGTTCACCGCGCTTTACGCCGACCTGAGCGAGGAAAATGTCCGCCGCCGTGTTCGCGAGACATACGCGCCGCAGGCATGGTTCAATGATACGGTGGCTACCGAGCAGGGTATCGATGCAATCGAGAAATACCTCATCAAGACGGCACGCGGATCGGAAATGATCAAAGGAACAACGCAGGACGTGGCCGTGTCCGGAGCTGACTGCTACGTGCGCTGGACCCTCGAATTTCGGACGAAAAACCTCGCAGGGGGAAAACCGATCGTTACGGAAGGCGTCTCGCAACTGCGCTTCGACGAACAAGGGCGCATCGTCCTGCACCAGGACTTCTGGAACCCCGCTGCCGGGATCTACGGCCACCTGCCGGTGCTCGGGCAGGCCATCCGCTACGTCAACGGACTGATTGCCAAGCCGGAATAGAG
>JAFMJK010000117.1 GCA_017853515.1 Chthoniobacterales bacterium
CGGCCGACAAAGGTGCGCCCGTCTTCGCTGCGGACCTCCCAGCGATCGCCGGTTGTCGAGATGCTCCCGGCAAGGGACTCGCATGCGACGAACGACGCATCATCGCCGGCCAAATCGCGACCGAGCGCGGACATACCCTCCCGGCAAGCATACCGAGGGTAATTGTCGCTCCCGGGGGCCCGTGGTCCGTCAGCCGTGGCGCGGTGAAGTCCGCGTGACCACTCGAAGCAAACTTCCCGGGAGATCCAGTCACCGACTTGCGCCACGAATTCCGGGGAACGCGCAGTGAAAAACTGCGCGCCATGATCGACGGGCAACCCATCCCACCGCCGCGTGGCGGCGCGGCCACCAAGACCCCGGCTCTTTTCCAAAACCAGAACGCGGCGTCCGGCGGCACGTAATTCGCGCGCGGCGGTCAGGCCCGCGATGCCGGCGCCGACGACGAGCACGTCATGCGCTTCGGATTCCGGAAACGACGACATCCGCGAGAGTCAGGCGCCGGCGGCCAGCTCGCGCAAAAGATTTTGATGGAGACGGATGCCGGCTTCGAAGCTTTCGATCGGGAAGTTTTCGTCGGGGGCGTGCGCGCGGCAATCGGGTGCGGCGAGTCCGAGGAGCAGCGTGTCGCAGCCGAGCAACTCGTGGAACGATTGAACGATGGGAATACTCCCGCCTTCGCGCACCAGCGCCGGTTCACGTCCGAAGGTCGTTTCCAAGGCGCGCAGCGCGGCCGCGCACCATGGATTCTGCAGGTTGACCGCATAGGGCATGCCGCCGTGGCCGCGGATGACTTCCATTTCCACCCCGCGGGGCAGGAGACTCTGCAGGAAAATTTCGACGAGGTTGAGGATGCGGTCCGGTTTCTGGTTGGGGACAAGGCGGAAGGTGAGTTTGGCCGAAGCGACGGCGGGCAGGACGGTTTTTGTCCCGGTGCCCTGGTATCCGCTGGTCAGTCCGTTGATTTCCGCCGTGGGCCGCAGGCCGATGCGTTCGGCCGCGGTGTATCCTTCTTCGCCGCCGAGCGCGGGCGCGCCCGTCTCGCGCAGATAATCGTCGTCGGTCACCGGCAATTTGGCCACCGCGGCGCGCTCCGCCGGATCGGGCGGAACCGCATTATCGTAGAAACCGGGCACGGCCACGCGTCCGTGATGGTCATGCAGGCGCGCGAGCATGCCGACCAGTGCGGTGGCGGGATTGACAACGGCGCCGCCGAATATTCCCGAATGCAGGTCGGTGGACGGGCCGCGCAGAACGACTTCCATCGCGGCGATGCCGCGCAAACTTTGCGTCAAGGTCGGATAGTTCTCCGCCACCATCCCCGTGTCGGAGATGGCCACCACGTCGCAGCGCAATTCGCCGCGGCGCGCGCGGATGAAGTCGTCGAGATTGGTGCTTCCGACCTCCTCTTCGCCTTCGATGAGGAAGATGAGATTGACCGGCAACGAGCCTTCCTCCTTCAGCAGGTGGATTGCGCCGAGGACGTGGGCGAGAATTTGTCCCTTGTTGTCCGTTGCGCCGCGGGCGAAGACGCGGCGGTTGCGGATGGCGGGTTCGAACGGCGGCGAAGTCCACTCTCCGACCGGATCCTCCGGTTGCACGTCATAGTGGCCGTAAACAAGAACCGTGGGCTTCCCGGGTGCTTCGGGCCCGCGGGCCAGCACGGCCGGGTGTCCGCCGGTCTCCGCGATCTCGGCATCGAAGCCGTTCGACGCAAGCAGATCGCACAACCACTCCGCGCATTGCCGCATCTGCGGTGCCAGCTCCGGTTTCGTGGAAACGCTGCGGAAGCGCAAAAATTCGCATAGCAGATCGAGGTCGGACCGGCCAACAATCGAGAAGTCTGTCGCGGATTCTCGGTGCATATATCTAGGAATAGTGGGGTCGCGGCCTCGGCACCACTATTTGTGGTATGAGGGATTGCCAAGGCGGTTGCGCGCCCTTTAAAACTTCAGTCTGCAGTCTTTTCCCCATGTATCTCAAATCGCTTGAACTCGTAGGTTTTAAATCGTTCGTCAACAAGACGCACCTGGAATTTCACGAAGGCATCACTTCGGTGGTCGGCCCGAACGGTTGCGGCAAGTCGAACATCCTCGACTCGATCCGCTGGTGCCTCGGCGAGCAATCGGCCAAAGCGTTGCGCGGCGGCGAAATGGCCGATGTCATTTTCAGCGGCACCGACTCGCGTTCCGCTGTGGGCATGGCCGAAGTTTCGCTCACTTTCGGCGGATGCGCCGAGCATCTCGGCACCGATTACGAGGAAGTCTGCGTGACGCGCCGCATCTTCCGCGACGGCAAAGGCGAATACCTGCTCAACAAAACCCCGTGCCGTCTGCGCGACATCCACGAGTTGTTCATGGATACCGGCATCGGCCGCAGCAGCTACTCCATCATGGAGCAGGGGAAGATCGACCTGATCCTGAGCAGCCGTCCGGAAGACCGTCGTGCCGTCTTCGAGGAGGCGGCGGGCATCACCAAATTCAAAGCGCAGAAGAAAGAAGCCCTGCGCAAACTCGAATACACCGAGGCCAATCTCGTCCGCGTGAACGACATCATGCGCGAGGTGAAACGCCAGATCGGCTCGCTCCAGCGCCAGGCCGGCAAGGCGCGCCGCTATCAGGCGCTCTGCAACGACCTCAAGGTCCTCGAGCTTAATTTTGTCCGTCGCCAGCACGACGAGATTTCCGGTTCGCAGCGCGATCTGCACGAAAAACTGCGCTCCCTCGAGTCGCGTTGGAACGAGACCACCTCGGCGCTGGAGGAAGGCGAGGCGGCCATCGCCGGCCACCGCACGCGTCTGGGCGAACTCGAGCAGCAGGTCGAATCTTCGCGCCAGGTCATGCAATCCGTCCGCGACCGCATGGTCCAAGCCCAGAGCCGCGCGACGCACAACGGCGAGATTTGCGAGCAGTTGCGCCAGACCGTTTCCCGCTGCGAGCAGGAAATCGCCGCGGCGCGCGAACGCCAGCGCGTGCAGCGCGAGGAAATGGGCCGCACCGACGAGCAGATGGGCAAAGTCGCCGCCGAACTGACCGAGCGCTCCGCCGCGCTCGACACCCTGCAGGCGCGCCTGCGCGAGAGCGCCGGCCGCCGCGAATCCTCCAGACAATCGATGGAGGCCCTGCGCGCCGAGGTCAGCAAGGCGGAAAACGAATCGCTGCGCTTGCAAGGCGAACTGGCCGGCCTCGAGGCCCGCCGCGAAGCGACGCAAGGCCGCATCGAGTCCCTCGAGAACGAAGGTCGCCAGATTTTCGAAGCCCAATCGGCTGCCCGCAAACGGTTGGAAGACACCGCGGGACAAGTCGCCTCGGCGACCGAAGGCCTCCACGCCGCCGAGACGGCGCTCGATCGCGCCGAGGCGGAAGTCGAGCGCGGCGAACTCGAACGTCAGCGCGTCGAACAGGAAATGGCGACGACCCAGCGCAACCTCGCGCAGATCCAGTCCCGCCTCGAGGTTCTCGAACAACTCAATCTCGAAGGCGAGGGCGCGGCGCCCGGAGCGCAGGCGGTTCTGCGCGGACTCGACCGTCCCGACCACTTCAAGCCGGCGGTCCGCGGCATGCTCGGCAGCCTTCTCCGGGTCGAATCCGGATTCCTTCCCGCGATCGAAGCGGCGCTCGGTTCGCGCGGCGACACGATTGTCATAACGGACAAGACCTCCGCCCGCGAGATCCTCGAATCGCTCTACCAGCACAAACTCGGGCGCGCCAGCGTGGTCGCGCCGAACGGCAATCACTTCCCCGAGCCGGGGCCGGCTCCCGAGGGTTCCCTCGGATGGGCGGCCGACCGGGTCCGCTGCGAAGGCGACGATCTTCACCGCCTGGTCCGCGGCGTGCTCCACGGCGTCGCGCTGGCCACCAATCTTGATCACGCGGCGGAGCTGCGCGGACGCTATCCCTCGACCGCCTTCGCCACGCAACATGGCGAACTGATCGACGTGGCCGGCATTGTCACCGGCGGACGAGCCGGCGAGGGCGCCACCTCGGCTTTGCAGCGTCGGGATGAGATCGTTTCGCTCGGGCAGAAGTTGTCCGTGCTCCAGGCCGACTTGGTCCGTCACGAGCAAACGCGTCTCGGGGTGCTTTCCGGACGCGATGGACAAAAGGAAGCGCTCGAGGCGGCGCGGGCCGACGTGCGGAAAAAGCAGAACGACCTGGCCGGACTGCGGGCCAACCATTCCTTGCTCGAAAAGGAATTGCAGGAGGCGGAGAGCCGTTCCGGCGCCGTGCAGCGCGAGCGGGAGCGTGCCGCGCAGGATTTGGAGGCAGCCAAGCAGAAGTCGCAGGAATTGACCGATCGCGTCGCGGGTTGCCGCAGGCAGGTGGAGGAAGCCAATGCCAAGTCGGCCGAGGCGATCGAGGCGGCACAGCGCGAAGCCGGCGAGCAGGAGGCCGCCGCCGAACAATTCAATGAATTGCGCGTCCAACTGGCTGCCGCGCGCCAACTCGAAGAAAGCCTGCAGGCCCAGAGGGCCCCGATGCTCAGTCGCATCGAAGAGCTGGAAGAGACCGTCCGTCAACGCGAGCAGGAAAAGTCCTCGGCCGAAGCGCGCACCCAGTCGGTGCAGGAGCAGACCGAAGCCTTGGGCAAAGAAGCTTCAGCGTTGCAAGGCGAGCTGGACGAAAAACAATCCGGTCTTGAGGGTTTGCAGAAAGAGCGCAGCACCTTGCAGGCCGAGGTGCAGACCGCAGACGAAGGACTCCGTCAAAAACGCCGCGAGCACGCCGAGATGCAGGAGCAGAAGGGCAAATTCGAGGTGCAAGCGGCCGAACTGCGCCTCAAGGCCGAGAATTTGGCCGATGACATCCGCCGCCGCCACCATGTCGAATTGGGAGAGGTGCGGCTTGACTCCTACGCGTTGCACTGTGCCGTGCGAGAGCATCGCAAGCGGCGCAAAACGAAACCGGCCGACGTTGAAAACGCAGAAAACGCAGAAAACACAGAGAGCGCGGAAGGCGGGGAGGTAATTGCGGTTGAAGCCGAGGTTGAGTCGAACGGGGAAGACAAAGAGGCCGTGGTTGAGGGCATCGAGGCCGAGCTCGATTGGAATGAGATCGAGTCGTTTGTCTCCGAACTGCGCGACAAACTCGATTCGATGGGTCCGGTCAATATCGACGCCATCCAGGAATTCGACGATCTCCTCGACCGGCAAAAATTCCTCGACGAGCAATTTACCGACCTGACCAATTCGAAAGAAGAACTGCTCGAGGTGATCAAGAAGATCAACACCACGACGACCACGCTCTTCGCCGAGACCTTCGTGAAAATCCGCGACAACTTCCGCGACACTTTCAAAGAGCTCTTCGGCGGCGGAAAGGCCGACCTGGCTTTGATGAACGAAGAGGATCCGCTGGAGAGCGGCATCGAGATCATCGCCAAGCCGCCCGGCAAGCAATTGCAGAGCGTTTCGCTCCTCTCCGGCGGCGAGCGCACCATGACCGCGGTGGCCCTGCTCTTCGCCATCTACATGGTGAAGCCCAGTCCGTTCTGCATCCTCGACGAAATGGACGCCCCGCTCGACGAATCGAACATCAACCGGTTCCTCGCCATGCTCGACCGCTTCGTGCAACAGAGCCAGTTCCTCGTCATCACACACAACAAGCGCACCATTTCCCGCGCCGATGTGCTTTACGGGGTGACCATGGAAGAGCAGGGCGTGAGCAAATTGGTCAGCGTGAAATTCACCGACTCGACCGGAAACTTTTCCAAAGCGAAAGCCCCGCCGCGCAACGAGGATGCCGACGAGGGCAAACCCGCCGGCGAACTCGAGACGGCGGAAGCCTGACCCGCGAGTCGTGAGCCTGCCCTTGATCGCGGTGGCCTCGGGCTGGGAGGAAATCTTTTTGCGCGCAGGCGCGCTCCTTCTCGGTCTCTGGCTGCTGTGGGAAGCGATACGCGCCGCCGTGGGCGTGATGCTCGTGCCGCGGCCGGCTTACACGGCGCTGGCCCGTGCGGTCGGGGCCGTGACCAAATGGGTCTTCGGTGCGGTGGCCGGCAGAAGTCGTGACTACTTGGCCCTCGATCGCATCCTCGCCGCGCAGGGGCCCGCCACGGTCCTCGCATTCCTTGTCCTTTTCCTGACCATCTTCGTTGTCGCTTTTGCTTTGATTTTTTACGGCATGAGCGGATCCGATTTTGCCGAGGCCATGGCCCGCGCAGGCTCCGGAATGACCACGCTCGGGTTCGAAGCTATCAGGAAGCCCGCGGGCATGTTCGTCATGTTTGTCGCGGCATTCCTGGGCAGCACGGTCATCGCCGTGTTTATCGGGTTTCTCCTCACGCTGTATGCGGCCTACACGGCTCGCGAGGCGGGCGTCAGCGAGTTGTCCCTCCTCACCGGCGAGCCCGCGTGGGGCCCGGAAATGATTGTGCGCACGCGCCGGGTGAACGATGCGCCGGGCCCCGGTGCTGTGGAGAAGTGGATCGCATGGATGTGCGCGCTGCGGGTGAACCAATACATTTATCCTTTGCTCAACCATTTCCGGTCGCCGATGGCCAACCGTCACTGGGTCACCTCTTTGCTCGCCCTTCTCGATGCCACGGCCATTCGAATCACCGCGCTCGACGAGGAAACCGTGCCCTCGCTCGTCCGTTTTCTCGCCGAGGGCGCAAACACCATGCATATGTTGCGCCGCAGCGAGATAGCGCGCCGCGCACGGCCCGATGACGCCGATGACGTCACGGCGTGGCGCTTCGAGAGCGAAATTTTGTCCTCCGACCAAACGCCCGCCGGCGATCCCGGCGTCACGCGGGAGGAATGGGATGCCGCGATGAAATTCCTGGCCGACAATGGCGCTCGTCTCAAGCCGGACCGCGAGGGCGCGTGGAGAACCTTCGCCCGTATCCGCGCGCACTACGCGGCGCCCGCCTGCTTCCTCGCCGACGCGCTCTTCGCTCCGCCCGCGCCATGGTCTGGTCCTCGTCCGGCCATGAGACGCTTCAAGTCGCGCACGCTGTGGCCGCAGTTGGCGCGCGAAGCGGGC
>JAFMJK010000118.1 GCA_017853515.1 Chthoniobacterales bacterium
AGGGCAGCCAGCTGCGCGAGATCCGAAACCTACGAAGGCGGGCGCGCCAACGCTCTCAAATTTGTCCTCGGGCTGTTTGCCGTCGCCTACGGGCGCGCCGTGCAGACGCGCCTGGCCCTTTACCGTAAACGCGTATTCCGCGCGCAGGAAATCGGCTGTCCCGTGATCAGCATCGGCAACCTCACCGTGGGGGGAACGGGTAAAACGCCCGTGGCCGAGATGCTCGCCCGCGAACTGCAAAAGCGCGGACGCCGCGTCGCCATCCTCAGCCGCGGATACAAGAGCGTCCCCCGCCCCTTCGTCCAACGCCTGAAGAACCGCGTCTTCAAGCACCTCGATCTTTTCCCGCCTCGTATCGTCTCGGACGGCACCCGCGTCCTGCTCGATTCCCGCCACGCCGGTGACGAACCGCACATGCTGGCCAAAAATCTCCCCGGCGTCTGCGTGCTTGTCGACAAAGACCGCGTCAAAAGCGGATTGCACGCGCTGCGGCACTTCGACAGCGATGTCCTTCTGCTTGATGACGGCTTGCAATACCAGCGTTTGCGCCACCGGCTCGACGTCGTCCTCGTCGATCGGCAGTCACCCTTCGGCAACGAGCGCCTCCTGCCCCGCGGCACTTTGCGCGAACCGCCGGTCAATCTCCGCCGCGCGTCTTACATCATCGTGACGAAAAGCGGATCCGAACCGGACACCGCGTTGCTATCGCGCTTGCGCAGACTCAACCCCACCGCGGCCATCATCGAGTGCGACCACGCGCCGCGCCATTGGCAGGATCTCCGCACCGGGGAAAAATTCCCGCTCGATCACTTGAAGGGCCTCCACGTCGGCGCGATGAGCGGAATCGCGAGGCCGGAAAGCTTCGAGGAGGGCGTCCGCCGTCTCGGCGCCAATGTCGAAATCACCAAATCGTTCGCCGACCACCACCGCTTCACCAAAAAGGAAATTCTCCGCTTCCTCGAATGGTGCGACCGTCGCTCCCTCGACGCCCTTGTCACCACGGAAAAAGACGCCGTGCGCTTTCCCGAGATCGACAACCCCCAGGTGCCGATGCTTTTCCTGCGCGTGGAGATTGAAATTCTCCGCGGACACGAACACTGGGAGGATCTGATCGAGCGCGCGGCCGGCCGGTTCAGATCCGCTGGTGCCAGACGTAGCGCTGCAGCAGCACTTTGATCGTCGCGGTCAGCGGCACGGCCAGCAGCGCACCCAGCAATCCCCCGAGCACGAGACTCCAGAGAAGCACCGAGAGGATCACGGTGAACGGCGCAAGGCTCACCGAGTCCCCCACGATCCGTGGTGAAATGAAAAAACCTTCGAGATTGTTCATGCCGATGAAGATGGCCGTGACGATCAGCGGATGCGTCCAGTCACCGAATTGCGCCGCGGCGATCAGCACCGCCGGCATCCAGCACAACAGCATCCCCAGATAGGGAATCATGGCCAGAATGGCCACGGCCAGACCGATGAGAAGGGCGAAGTTCAGCCCCATGAACAGCAGAGCCGCCCCGATGAGCGCCCCGTCGATGATGCTGACCAGAAACTGTCCGCGGAAATAGCGGATGAGGTAGCTGTTGATCTCCTCGACGAGCGAAGCGATCTCGTTTTTCAGCGGCGATTCGGGCAGCGGGATGTATTTGCGCCAGTCGCGCGCCAAACTGTCGGCATCGTTCAAAAAGAAAAAAAGAAACAGCGGCACGAGCAGCAGACTCACGGCGACGCCGGCCACGCCGAGCACACCGCCGAGGCTTTGCTGCAGGAACCTGCCGGCTGCCGCGAGAAAATCCGGAACACTCTCCTGCACCCAATCGACCAGACGCTGGATGTAGCCTCCCGCCATGGCCCAGACCTCGTCGCGGATCGTCCTTTCCGCTTCGACAACTGCCGATGGCTCGAAGCGGCTCTGCAGGCCGCGCAGCCATTCGAGACTCCCGAGCAGCAGCTTCTCGCCGCGCGCCGTATACTGGGGCAGCGAGGAACCCACCTCCACGGCTTGGTGCGAAATAGCCGGCGCCACCCAAAGCACAATCCCGGCAAAACCCGTGGCCAGAAGCACCAAGAGCAGCAGCACCGACCACAAGCGGCTCAGGCCCCAGGCGCAGAACCTCGCCACCACCGGCTCGAGCAAGTAAGCGAGAATCACCGCGACGACGATCGGGATGAGGAGCGGCTGCAAAAAGGCGAGGCCCCTCACCACCAGACTGCCGACGTAGACCGTCAAACCGGTCAGCACGGCAATGGCCAACGCGGTCAGGGCCGCGAACCACATTTTGCGCTGCCATGCGGTGGGCTGCACGGAATCGGGAGTCACGCCGATGACTCTCTGTCATCTCCCCGCGCCTGAAAACCCCAAAGTGCGAACCTCACGACCCGGCCTTGCCGAGAATTTCGAGGTAAGAGCGCGCCAGCGGACGCGACCCGTTCTCCGGCCCGAACTTCTCGATGCGCATTTGCTTGAGCATCCACTGGCCGTCGATGCGCTGGCCGGACACCACCTCGAACCTTCGCAGCAATTTCCCCTGCCAATCGAATCCCTCGATACGCAGCAGCGCCCCGCTCGCCTCGTCGAGCCACACCCGCACCACGGCGAACTCCGACCCTCGCTTGCCCGGGCGCAATTCGATCTTCCACGCCGGGCGCGTCCGCACGCTCTCTTTGCCCATCAGCCGCGCGTCGGGCCAGTAAAGAAATCCCAGGGAAAGATCTTCGGCCGTCACCGCCGCACCCTCGGCCACCGGTTCCTGCATGCCCTTCTTCAACGCGCGCCCCTTGCCGTCGAAAACCCCCGTCGAGTCGTCATCCAATCGCACTTCAAGCACACGCGAAGGCTCCTCGAAGTCGAAACGCAGCTTGCCGAAATTCACCGTCAGCGTGAAAGGCGTCGTGACTTTCCCCGCGCGCAACTGCCCGCGGACCGCCGCCTCCTTGTTTGTCGACGCCATCCGCGCCTCGCGCAGCAACTCCTGCGGATCGGGCTGCTCAGCCTGCGCAAGCACCGTGGCCGCCAGCGCCACCACGAGCGCCACCACCGTCCATCCTTGTCTCTTCGCCATCTTGCCGCGACAGTAGCACACGTGGCGTCCGCGCTCGACCAAAGACTCTTTCTCCACCTCAATGCCGACCGCGGTTGGCCCGGACTCGACAAGCTCATGGCGGTGCTCTCGAGCTTGGGTTTCTGGTTTCCCGTCATGGTGCTGGTTGCTCTCGTCGTGGTTTGGAAGGGCGGTTTCCGCGCCCGCGCCATGGTCGCGTGCCTGCTGCTCTCCGTTGCACTGATCGAGGGGATTTTCGTCAAACCGCTCAAACAAGCCTTCGGCCGCCCGCGCCCCTCGGAATCCCTCGCCGCAGCCCGCATCGTCAGCCTCGCGCCGCTCAAACCGGAAATTTTCGCTCTGACCGAACCGGTGCGTGTCCGGCCGGCCAAAGTTTCCTCTCGCCCCAAACCCGGCAAATCGTTCCCCTCCGGCCACACCGCGAACATGTTCTGCTTCGCCACCGTGCTTGCCGCGTTTTACGGAAAGCGCGGCGCGTGGCTTTTTCTCATCGCGGCCCTTGTCGCGCTTTCGCGCGTCATGACCGGATCGCATTGGCCCTCGGACGTCGTTCTCACCGCGCTCCTCGTTGTACCCCTCACACTCCTCCTGCTTCGCCTCTACGCGCTTGCTTGGCGCAAATTGGCGCCGCGCTTCGTTCCGACGCTGGCTGCGCGCCATCCCGAACTCCTCTCCACTGCCCCCACCGCATGATGCCAGGCCGCCTGCTCGCCCTTTTCCTTCTCGCCGTCACCGCCCTGCGCTGGCTTTGGCAATACGCGCGACCGCTGTCGCCCGAGGAATCTTATCTCGCGCTTTGCGGCTTCATTCCCTCGCTTGCCTATTTCGACGGTCCCGGCGGCGCACCGCTCCTTGTGGCGCTGGGCATCTCGGTGGCCGGACCCGGCGGATTCGGTGCGACATTTTTTTGGCCGGTTCTCGCCGCCGTGGCCTCGGCCGTTCTTTACCTTTTCGTGGCACGTTTGACCGGGCCGTCCGAGGGACTGGCCATGGCCGTGCTTTTCAACCTGCTCCCTGTTTTCAATCAAGCGGCTCTCTCCGCGAGCTGCGCCATGCCGCTCGCCACGGCCGCCCTTGGCGCTTCTTTTTGCGCATGGCGGGCGCTGGAGAACCAATCGGCCGGTTGGTGGATCGCCGCGGGCCTGTGCGCCGCATTCGGCCTCTTCTTTACCTACACCGCATGGTTCATCTTGCCGTCTTTGGCCCTCGTCTTGCTCGCCTCGCATCGTTGGCGCCCGCGCTTGCTCGCCCCGGGTTTTTGGTTGGCATGGATCCCGACTGTCGCCGTCTATCTGCTCCTTCTCCGCTGGAATGAACAGAACGGATGGATTCACTTCATCGGCGGGACATGGAAGACCGCGCGTTCCCTCGATTTTTCCCGGCTGCCCGGAGCCCTTGTCGCCTCGGCCTCGGCCCTCACCCCGTTTGTTTTCGTCGCACTCCTGTTCGGTGCGGCGTTTGCTCTGGGTCGCATCCGCGTTTCGCCGAAAATCAAATTTCTCTTTGGCCCCGCCCTTGCCGCAACACTCGCCGCCTCGTATGCGGCGCTGCGAGGATGGCCGGCCCAAACACCCGGACTGCTCGCCGCCGCCTTGGCCCTGCCGCTCATTGCGTGGATCCCCGAACGCATCGGCGGCGCGCGCACCAAATTCATTCTCTCCGCTCTTTTCATCGGTGCGGCGGCGTGGACTGCTCTGACCCTTCCCCGCCCCCAATCGAAGACCTTGGTTGATTCGGGTGTGGGCCAGGCCATCGGCAATCTCCGCACCGAATACTCCAGTGCCACAATGCCGCCGCTTTTTCTCATTGCGGAAAATGCCCCGCTCGCCGCCGCTCTGGCCTTGGCCTTGCCTGATGCAACACCTGCCGCTCCCGGACACCCGCCCGTCTACACCTCGGAATCACCCGCCGCGCGCAGCCAGTTCGACCTCTGGCCCCGCTACGACCAATTCGTCGAGGCAGAGCAAATAGAGGTTGCCCCCGGGATCGATCCGTTCACCGAGCAAAAAGGCGCCAATCCGTTCGTCGGCCGCTCCGCGCTCTACATCACCACGCAGAGACCCGCGGACCTTCCCCAAGCCGTTACGGCCGCGTTCGCCGGCGTGCAACTGCTCGGGGAAATCACCGCCCCGGACGGTCGTATTCTTCGCGCCTACCTCTGTTCGGACTACCAAACGATGCCATTGTGAGCGTGACGCGGGGAAGTCACCCCGATAGTATTTTCCCTTCCATGGCCAAACCCAAAGTTCTCATCTCCGACCCCATCTCCGAGCGCGGGGTCGATGCCCTCGCCGAAGGCGGACAACTCGACGTGACCTTCAAGCCGGGACTGCCCCACGACGAACTTCTCAAAATAATCCCGGAATATGCGGCCCTCGTCGTCCGCAGTCAGACCAAGGTCGGCGCCGACGTCATCGCCGCGGCCAAGAACCTCAAAGCCATCGGCCGTGCCGGCGTAGGCGTGGACAATGTCGATGTCGATGCCGCCACCCAACGCGGCATCGTGGTCATGAACACCCCCGGCGGAAACACCGTGTCCACCGCCGAGCACGCTTTCTCCCTGCTCGTGTCCGTCGCGCGCAAAATCCCCATGGCCGACGCCAGCGTGAAATCCGGAAAGTGGGACCGCAAAAGTTTCGAGGGCACCGAACTCAACGGCAAAACCCTCGTCGTCCTCGGCATGGGCCGCATCGGCACCGAAGTGGCCAAACGCGCCCTCGCCTTCGGCATGCGCGTTCTCGCCTACGACCCCTACCTCTCCGAAGCCCGCGCCCGCAGCCTGCAGGTCGAACTCGTCGAAAATCTCGACGAAGCCATCCCGCAGGCCGACTTCATCACCATGCACATGCCGCTGACCAACGAAACGCGGCACATGCTCGACGCCAAACGCCTCAAGAGCATGAAAAAAGGCGCCCGCGTGGTGAATTGCGCGCGCGGCGGGCTCATCGATGAAACCGCCCTCGCGGCCGAGTTGGCTTCGGGCCATCTCGCCGGTGCGGCCCTCGATGTTTTTGAAACCGAACCTCCCCCGGCCGATTCGCCGCTCCGTTCTTTGCCCAATATCGTCTTCACCCCGCACCTCGGCGCCTCCACCGCCGAAGCCCAGGAAAGCGTCGGCATCGAAATCGCCCACGCCATCCGCGCCGCGCTGCTCGAAGGGACGATCAACAACGCGGTCAATGCCCCGAGCGTCGACGCCAAAACGCTTGCCGTGCTCGGACCCTACCTCCGTCTCGGCGAGAGCCTCGGACGCTTCGTCGCCCAACTCGCCCCCAAACGCTGCGCCGCCTTGCGCATTGAATTCAGCGGCAAAGCCCGCGACATCGAGACCACGCCCATCACCCGCTCCATCCTCAAGGGATTTCTCGCCCACATCAGCGGCGACGAAGTCAACGAGATCAACGCACCCGGCCTCGCCCAGAATCTCGGACTCCAAATCGTCGAATCCAAAGTAAGCGACAGCGGCGAGTTCACCGATTTGATCAAGGTCACCGCCGAAGCAGGCGACTCCAAAGCAACGGTCGCCGGCACTTTCTTCGGAAACAAACCGCGCGTTGTTCTGGTCAACGGTCGCCACATCGAAGCCCAACCCGATGGCGTTCTTCTTGTCCTCGAAAACAAGGACCGCCCCGGCATGGTCGGCCACGTCGGCACCCTGCTCGGAAAGCACAAAGTCAACATCGCCAGCATGTCGCTCGGACGCGACCAAGCCGGCGGCACCGCGCTCACCATCCTCACCCTCGACTCCGCGCCCGATGACAAAGTTCTCGCCGAACTCCGCACCGACCCGGATATCGTCAGCGCGAAAATTCTGAAGCTATAACCAAGACGGAAATCTGAGACTTGTAACCGTCGTCCCGAAGTCCTGTTGTCCTATCGTCTTTTAGTCTCTCATCCTTTCTTTTGCCCACGGCTGCACTTCT
>JAFMJK010000119.1 GCA_017853515.1 Chthoniobacterales bacterium
CCCACACCCGCACCTACGCCTACGCCGACTCCCACGCCCGCACCAACTCCTCCGCCTGGCACTACCACAACCTTTGTTGCTGCCGATGTGCCCAAAGCTATTCCCGACGGCAGTTCCACCGGCGTGACCAGCACGATCAATGTCTCCTCCGCAGGGACCATTTCCGCCCTGACCGCCTCGGTGAGCATCACTCACCCATACAAAGGCGACCTCCGCGTCAGCCTTGTCTCTCCGGCCGGAACGAGTTTCTTGCTGCACAACCAGACGGGCAGCGACCAAGACAACGTGATCTTGGTCAATGTGCCGGTCTCCGCCTTCAACAACACCGCCGCCGCCGGGCAGTGGAAGCTCCTTGTCCAAGACCTCGCGAGCTACGACACGGGAACATTGAACTCCTGGTCTCTCACCGTGACCACATCGGGAACTACCCCGACGCCTACACCTACCCCGACACCCACCCCGACACCGCCTCCCACGAACACCAAAACCTTTGCCGCTGCCGATGTGCCCAAAGCTATTCCCGACGGCAGTTCCACCGGCATCACGAGCACCAACAGCGTCACGTTGACGGGCAAAGTCTCCGCGCTGACTGTTTCGGTCAACATCACGCACCCCTACAAGGGCGATCTCGTCGTCACTCTCATCTCACCCGCCGGAACGAGCACGGTCCTCCACAACAGGACAGGCACCAGCCAGGACAACGTGGTTCTGGTGAATGTGCCGGTTACGGTCTTCAACAACACAACGGCCGCGGGTCAATGGAAACTCCGCGTGCAGGATCTCGCCCGCTACGACGCGGGAACACTCAATTCGTGGTCGCTTACGGTGACCACCGTTCCCTGACCGGAGAAACGTAGACGCGGCTCAGCCCGGGTGGCCGACTTCGGCGTCGATGAAGCGACGCAGCGATTCGAGGCCGTCCTTCTGTTGGGCGGAGATCGCAAGGAGAGGGACTCCGGGAAACTCCTGCTCCAATCGCGGGATATTTTCTGAAGCGCCGGGCAGGTCTATTTTGTTGGCCACAAGGGCCCACGGACGCCGGGCGAGCAGCGGATCGTAGAGCCGCAATTCCTCGCGGATTTTTTTGGCGTCCTCGACCGGGTCGCGGCCTTCGCTGCCGGCCGCATCGACGACCAAGAGCAGCGTGCGGCAGCGCACAATGTGGCGGAGAAAATCATGGCCGAGACCGACATCGCGGTGCGCGCCTTCGATCAGTCCGGGAATATCCGCCACCGTGGCGCGGCGAAAGCCGGGGAAGTCCATCACGCCCACCATGGGGTGCAGCGTGGTGAAGGGATAAGCGGCGACTTTGGGATGCGCCGCGGAAAGAGCCCCGAGCAAAGTCGACTTGCCGGCGTTGGGATAGCCGACGAGTCCGGCATCGGCGATCATGCGCAGTTCGAGAAAGAACCAGCCTTCTTCGCCCGGTGTGCCTTCGGTGTATTGCCGCGGCGCCCGGTTGCGCGAACTTTTGAAATGGATGTTCCCCTTTCCGCCGCGGCCGCCTTGGGCCAGGAGGAATTCGGCCTCCGGCGCATCGAGATCGGCCAGCAGTTCGAGATCTTTCGGGTCGATTTTTTTGCGCCGCGGCGATGGTTCGTCTTCGTCTTCGAACTTCAGCGGATCGTGCGGCGCGACATCGGGCAGACGGTAAATAAGGGTGCCGACCGGCACGGGAACGACCTTGTCCGGCGCCGACTTCCCGTATTTCTGCTTCCCCATGCCGTTTTCGCCGCTTTTGGCGCGGATGATCGGCTCGTAGTAGAGGCTGACCAGCGTGTCGACCTGCGGATCGGCGCGGAGAATGATGCTTCCGCCATCGCCGCCATCGCCGCCGTCAGGCCCGCCCTTGGGCACGAACTTTTCGCGGCGGAAGCTGGAGCACCCGTTGCCGCCGTCGCCGGCTTTGGCTTGGATGCGGATCTGGTCGATGAACATGGCGGACGGAATGGAGCGCGCGACTGGCTGCCGGCGCTTACTCGTCGGAACTTTCTTCTTCCGCGGCTTCGCCGCCCTGCTCTTTGTTCGTCTCGAGTTGCTTGAGAGCGTCGGAGGCGTCGTCGACTTCGTCGAGGACCAGGCGGCTGACGAGGATGGGCGCCTTTTGCTGGATGGCCATGGCGATGCAGTCGCTCGGGCGGGCATCGAGCTCGATGATTTTCTTTTGGTGCAATTCGTTTTCCGCCGAGACGATGAGACGCGCGTAGAAGGTGCTGTTCTTCACGTCGTTGATCACCGCGCGCTCCACTTTGGCCCCGAACGCGGCGAGCACATGGGCCATGAGGTCGTGGGTCAGCGGCCTCTCCTTCTCGGTGCCGGCGAGGAACATGTTGATGGCATGTCCCACCGTCGCATCGACGTAGATGACGAAGGTTTTCTCGGGCGTGCCGAGAAAAAGCGCGGCCCCGTTGGCCGTCGGAACGACGGCTTTTAGCTCGACGGGAATGACTGGCGGCTGGGCCATGCCGACAGACTACGCGCGAGCCCCGGGCAAATCCAGAGCAACCGCATCTCCGCGCTCGCCCTGACGCCGCTCCGGCGGCATGATGCAGCACATGACGCAGGCCGTAGAATTCGTGCGCGACCACTGGACCCACGCGATCGAAATCGCGCTGCTGGCCGTGGTTCTCTACTACGGCTACCTCTATTTCCGCGGCACCCCGGGCGCGAAAATCCTCGTCGGCCTCGCGCTCATCTTCATCAGCCTGACCCTCGCCTCGCAGCTCCTCGACCTGCATGTCATCGGTTGGCTCCTGCGCAGCTTCTCCGTATTTCTCGCCGTCGCACTGGTCGTCATTTTCCAGCCGGAACTGCGACGCGCGCTCACCGAACTGGGCAGCCAGCACTTCTTCCGGTCCGCGCTGCAAAAAAAGGAATCGATCGACCAGCTGGTCGAGACGGTCTTCGACTTGGCCCGCCGGCAGTTCGGCGCGCTCATCGCACTGGAGCGCGACATCAGCATACGGCAGTTCGCCTCCACCGGGGTCGACCTTGACGCGGTGTTTTCGAAAGAACTCGTCCTGACCATCTTTCACCCCAAAACCGTGTTGCACGACGGCGGGGTCATCGTGCAGAACGACCGCATCGCCGCCGCGTCCTGCATCTTCCCCCTCACCTCGCGCGAGGATCTCGACCGCAGCCTCGGCTTGCGCCATCGCGCGGGCATCGGCATCACGGAGGAATCCGACGCGATCGCCATCCTTGTCTCGGAGGAAACCGGACACGTCTCGCTGTGCCACCGCGGCATCATCGAGCGCAACCTCAACGCCGAGAAATTCCGCCGCCGCCTCAACCAGCTGCTGCTCCTCGAACGCTATGAAGCAGATTCTCCTTCATAATTGGAAGATCAAGCTGACCTGCCTCGTGCTGGCGTCCGTGGTCTGGTATGTCATCCAGCACAACGTCAACCCGGCGGGCACCCCGCCGCGCAGCCGCGCCAAAGTCGAAGAGACGAAAAAATGACGCGGCGTTATTTCGGGACCGACGGAGTCCGCGGGCGCTTCGGCGAGGAACCCATCACACCGGCTTTCGCCGAAAAACTCGGACGCGCCCTCGTGAAGACCCTCGGAGGCACTCCGGTCGTCGCGGTCGGTCGCGACACGCGCGGATCCGGGCCTACGTTGCAAGACGCGCTGGTACGCGGGATCACCTCCGCGGGCGGCAACGCGAAGCTGCTCGGCGTGCTTCCCACCCCGGGTGTGGCGGCCTTTGTGGTCGCGCAAGGACTCGATGCCGGCGCCGTCATTTCCGCATCGCACAATCCGGCGGAAGACAATGGCATCAAATTTTTTTCGGGCGACGGCTTCAAGCTTCCCGACGAAGCGGAAGCGCGCATCGAGGGATTGCTGGAAACGGCCGGCCGCGCCACGGCGCCGGGGTCCGCGGAGGAGGTTCGCGATGCGGCGGACTTCTATGTGGCGCACGCCCTGCAATCGCTCCCGCCGGGGACAAATCTGCACGGATTGAAGATGGCCGTCGATTGCGCCAACGGCGCGGCTTTCGAGACGAGCCCGGCCGCTCTGCGCGCGCTCGGCGCGGAAGTGCGCGCGTTCCACGTCGAGCCCGATGGAAACAACATCAACGCCGGCTGCGGCAGCACGGTGGCGAAGGAGATCGGCCGCCTGACCAAAGAAAGCGGCGCGCAGGTCGGACTTTCGCACGACGGCGATGCCGACCGCCTGCTGCTTTGCGACGAGACAGGCGATCCGCTCGACGGCGACGAGTTGCTGGCCATCGCCGGTCTTGATCTGCTCAAGCGCGGGGAACTTTCCGCGAACACGATTGCGGCCACCGTGATGAGCAACCTCGGTCTGGACGAACTCTTCGAATCCCACGGCGGCAGAGTGGTGCGCGCCGCGGTCGGCGACCGCTATGTGCTCGAGGCGATGCGCGCGGGCGGCCTCGTCCTCGGCGGGGAGCAGAGCGGACACATGATATTCTTGCGCCACGGCACGACCGGGGACGGTCTTGTCTCCGCCCTGCAAATTCTCCGCATCATGAAAGAATCGGGCCGGCCGCTCTCGGAATTGCGCCGCGTCCTGCACAAATACCCGCAAGCCCAGCGGGCGGTGAAAGTGCGGGCCAAGCCGCCGTTGAACGAATTGCCGGAGGTGCAAGCGGCGATCAAGACCGCCGAGGAAGCTATCGCCCCGCGGGGGCGCGTCCTCGTCCGTTACAGCGGCACCGAACCCAAAGCGCGCATCTTGCTGGAGGGACGCGACGCGGCGCTTCTCGAAAAGCACGCGGATGCCGTGGCCGAGGCTCTCGCCGCCGCGATCGCCGCGTAGGCGTCACGCGCCGACCCAATCGCGATAGCGGATGACGCGCCGGCCACGGGCGCCTTCGCGGGCCAAGTGCAGGGCGTGCGCTTTGATTTTGGCGTGTTGCCAGTCGGGAGGGTGCAAACCGAGACGCATGAGAGGATTGCCGCGCAACCGCGAGGCGAGCCACGAGTTCCAGGCAAGACTCGCCCCGCGGCGCCATCCGCTCCGCACGCTGTAGACGAGCGACTGCGAGTCGGTGCGCTCGCCGGAGCGCAACTCGAGCACGCTGCCGAGGCGGGTGGTGTAGGCGAAACCCTCGTCGCGCACGGCGCGCTCCGCGTCGTCGCCGAGCAACCATGCGGGAGCAATGAAACCGGCCACATCGAATGCGGCCAGCATGGCGCGCCCGCGCGCCAGGCGTTGCCGCGCCTCGTCATAAGGCAGGTCGTAAAACTCGCCCTCCCCGGCCGTGTAATGCTCGGTGACCAGACGCCGCCCGAGGCCGCCGCCGGTTTTCTCCCGCAAATGGTAAAAACCGTGCAGCACGATTTCGTGCCCCTCGTTCTGGCGGGCGCGCAGCCATTCGAGAAAATCCGGGTCGCGATCGAGCGGTCCCTTGCGGTGGTGATCAGGCACGACGAGCAGCGACGTGGCCGCCACGCCCCCGTCCCTCAGGTCGGAAAGCATGGCATCCACCGTGCCCCGGGTCAGAGGGCTGACGTCGTGGACAGAGACGGCAAAGGACGCCTTCCTGTCGGGCTTTGTTTGATCTTTCGCCATGCCGTGCTAACAATTCATTCTTACACACCTGTGCCGCAAAACGATCCCAATCCGCAAAAGAACCGCCCGAGCGGCGGCGACCCCGACCCGCAATTCAACTGGCGCGGGCTTCTGCTCTTTGCCGTGGCCTTCGCGCTGATCGGCGGCGCCTTCATATTCCGCGGCGGCGAACTGGCCCAGGTCGACGACCTGAGCTATCCGAAATTCTCCGAGCTTCTCAAAGAAGGCAAAATTGTCTCCACCGCCGAGCGCCCGATCGAGCTGGTGGTCGAGGAAGGACGCAACACGCAGTCGCTTTCCGGCTACTACCGCAAAATGGTCGCCGTCCCTCCGAAGAACGAAGAGGAAGAGCGCATCGTGCCGTTCAAGACGCCGGTCTTCATGCCGTTCAACGGCGAATCGGTGGAGACCCAACTGCGCGAGGCGGGCATCACCCCCGCGGTCCGCGCCGAGTCGAACCTCCTCGCCACCACGCTCATCGGTTTCCTGCCCATCGCCGTCTTCCTCATCCTCCTCTATTTCATCTTCCGATCGCAGATCAAGATGGCGGGCCGCGGCGCGTTCAACTTCGGCAAGAGCAAGGCGCGCATGATGGCGCGCGACAAAAACAAAATCACCTTCAAGGACGTGGCCGGCGTCGAGGAAGCGAAAGAGGAAGTCTCCGAACTGGTCGACTTCCTCAAGGATCCGAAAAAATTCCAAAAGCTCGGCGGACGCATCCCGAAAGGCGTGCTCATGGTCGGGCCTCCGGGCACGGGCAAGACGCTCCTCGCCCGCGCCATCGCCGGCGAGGCCGACGTGCCGTTCTTCAGCATCAGCGGATCGGACTTCGTCGAAATGTTCGTCGGCGTCGGCGCCTCGCGCGTGCGCGACATGTTCGAGCAGGGCCGCAAGAGCGCGCCGTGCCTCATCTTCATCGATGAAATCGATGCGGTCGGACGCCACCGCGGACACGGCATGGGCGGCGGACACGACGAACGCGAGCAGACGCTCAACGCGCTCCTTGTCGAGATGGACGGCTTCGACGCGCAAGACGGCGTGATCATCATCGCAGCGACCAACCGTCCCGATGTCCTCGATCCGGCCTTGCTCCGTCCCGGCCGTTTCGACCGCCAAGTCACCGTCAACCTCCCCGACGTGCGCGGCCGCGAGGAAATCCTCAAGGTCCACTCCAAGAAGGTGAAGGTCTCCGACACGGTCGACCTCGCCGTGATCGCGCGCGGCACACCCGGCTATTCCGGGGCAGAATTGGCCAACGTGATCAACGAAGCCGCCCTTCTCGCCGCCCGCAAGGGACTCAAGGCGATCACCACGCGCGAACTGGAGGAAGCCCGCGACAAAGTCCGATGGGGCAAAGAGCGCCGCAGCATGGCCATCAGCG
>JAFMJK010000120.1 GCA_017853515.1 Chthoniobacterales bacterium
GTGGCAAAAGGCCCGCGGTCACCCATGCCCGCGTTGTTGAGCAGGAAATTGACGCGGAGTTTTTCGCGCTCGAGCCATTCGACAAAATCGCGCGTCTGGTTCTCCCGCGTCAGGTCCATGACATAGACGAAGACTTTCACCGAGGAATTGCGGGACTCCAATTCCGCCTTCAGCACGTCGAGGTGCTCGCCGCGGCGGGCGACCAAAACCAGTTTGTCGGCCACCGGGGCCAGCTGCCGGGCAAACTCCGCGCCCAAGCCCGACGAGGCCCCCGTAATCAAGGCGGTGCAACCTTCAAAAAATCGCATATCCTTGCCGCATGATAGTCCAGCAACTCGAAAAACAAAGCCCGTTCACCACCAAGGATGGCTCGACCATCAGAAGCATCCTCGACCGCACCAATGCCCCGGTGGAAAAGCAAAGCCTGGCCGAAGCCACCATGAAGCCCGGGCAGGCCACCGACCGCCACTATCACAAGCTGAGCGAGGAACTCTACTTCCTCCTCGAAGGCACCGCGAGTATGGAAATCGACGGCGAGTCCCGCGAGGTCGGCCCCGGGGACGCCATCCTCATTCCGACGGGAGCCTGGCACCAGATCACGGCCAAGACCGACCTCCGCTTTCTCTGCTGCTGCGCACCGCCCTACGAGCACGCCGACACCTATTTCGCCTGAACCAACATATCCTTGCCGCACGCGGGGCAACCAAAGGACAATGGTCTCATGTTGGATCGGATCGACCATCTGGGCATCGCCGTTCCTTCGCTGACGGAGGCCGTTCCCTATTACGAAAAAGCCCTCGGCTTGGGCTGCGAGAAAATCGAAGAAGTGCCCGACCAAAAAGTCCGCACCGCTTTTTTTCGCGTCGGCGACACGCACCTCGAGTTGCTCGAACCAACTTCGCCCGACAGCCCCATCGCGAAATACCTCGAGAAAAATCCGCGCGGCGGGATCCACCACGTCGCCTTCGCCACCGGCGACATCGGGGGCCAGCTGGCCCAGGCCAAGAACGCCGGCTGCCAGCTGATCAACGAAACCCCGGTGGCGGGCGCGGGCGGCAAACTCGTTGCCTTCCTTCACCCCAAATCGACCCACGGCGTGCTCACCGAGTTCTGCGCGCCCTCCCCGAATCATGGCCATTGACGAAAAACTTCTGCACCAACTGGACGACCGGCGCGCCAATGCGCTGGTCAGCGGCGTCCCGGCCAAAGTCGAGGAGCGCCACGACAAAGGACTCCTTACGGCGCGCGAGCGTGTCGAGACTCTCTTCCAACCCGACTCGTTCCAGGAATTCGGCATGTTCGCCGAGCACCAATGCACGGGATTCGGCATGCAGGACAAAAAACTGCCGGCCGACGGCGTCATCACCGGCGTGGGGCTGACCGACGGACGCCCCGTCGCCGTGTTCAGTCAGGATTTTCTTGTCGCGGGCGGCTCGTTGGGTCGCGTGCACGCGCAGAAAATTTGCGATGTCATGGACTACGCGCAGCGAGCCGGCGTTCCCATCGTCGCTTTCAACGACTCCGGGGGCGCGCGCATCCAGGAAGGCGTGCTCTCCCTCGCCGGATACGGTCAGGTTTTCTTCCGCAACGTCCTCCTCTCCGGCGTGGTGCCGCAAATTGCCGTGATCTGCGGACCGTGCGCCGGCGGCGCGGCCTACTCTCCGGCGCTGATGGATTTTCTCATCATGACGAAATCCGGCGCCAACATGTTCATTTGCGGTCCGGAGGTGATCAAGGCGGCCACGGGCCAGGTCGCCTCGATGGACGAAATCGGCAGCGCGGCGGCCAATGCCACGGTGAGCGGCAACGTGCACTTCGTGGCCGAAGACGACGGGCACGCGATCGAGATCGTGCGCAAACTCCTTTCCTTCCTGCCGCAGAACAACCTTGTCGATCCGCCGCACCGTCCTTCGCCGGAACTCGATCTCTCCGATGTTCCCGCTTTCGACGAGATCATCCCCGCGGATCCGAAAAAACCTTTCGACGTCCACCGAGTCATTGCCGCGCTGGCCGACGATGCCGATTTCCTCGAGGTGCACATGGAATGGGCCAAGAGCATCGTGGTCGGGTTTGCCCGCATCCAAGGCATCGTGACCGGCATCGTGGCCAACCAGCCGATGGTCCGCTCCGGCACGCTCGACATCGACAGTTCGGACAAAGCCGCACGCTTCATCCGCTTCTGCAACCTCTACAATATTCCCGTCGTCACGCTGGTCGATGTCCCCGGCTTCATGCCCGGCATCGCCCAGGAGCGCGGCGGCATCATCCGCCACGGTGCGAAAATGCTCTTCGCCTACGCCGCAGCCACCGTGCCGAAGATCACCGTCATCATGCGCAAAGCCTACGGCGGCGCCTACCTCGCCATGTGCAGCCGCGACATGGGGGCGGACATGGTCTTCGCCTGGCCCACCGCGGAGATCGCCGTGATGGGCGCGGAAGGCGCGGTGAAAATCGTCTTCCGCCGCGAAATCAAGGAATCGAACGATCCGAAAAAAACCGAGTCCGAGTTGGTCAAAAAATACCGCGAGGAATTCTCCTCGCCCTACCAAGCCGCGGCCAACGCGCAGATCACCGACGTGATCCGGCCCGCGCGCACCCGCGCCGCGGTGGCCATGGCTTTGCGCAACACCCTTTCCAAGCGCGAAACACGCCCGCCGAAGAAACACGGCAACATCCCCCTTTAACCATCGATGAAAAAACTCCGCGTCACCGTCGACGGCAAAGCTTACGATGTTCTCGTCGAGATTCTCGATGAGCCCCCGCACGAGCCCCGCCATGCGGCGTGGTCCGCGCCCGTCGCTTCTGCGCGCGTCGAAACACCCGCCAGTGCAGACCGCTCCGCGGCCGCCTCACCCGGCGCTGTGCCGAGTCCGCTGGCCGGCAAAGTCGTTTCCATCGAGGTGAAGCCCGGACAACTCGTCGAAGCCAACCAGCAGTTGCTCACCCTCGAGGCCATGAAGATGAATACCTACGTCTTCGCCCCGCACGCGGGAACAGTGGAGGAGATTCTCGTCCGACCGGGCGATGCCGTGGAGGAAGGACACGGCCTGGTGCGCCTCTCCGCCCCGGCATGAACATCCTGGCTTCTTCGCTGCCGGCGCATCCGGGCTTCGCGCAGAACCTGCAATACCAGCTCACCGGCGTCCTCGTCGTTTTTTTCACCCTCGGAACGCTTGCCGTCATGGTGTGGTTGCTCGGCAGAGTCTTCGTGCACGCGGAAACCCGTAAAACAAAGCCCGTGCCGCAACCGGCCGTGAAGACCGAAGACGAAATTCCCGGACCCGTCCTTGCCGCCATCTCCGCCGCGGTCGCGGTCGCGTTGGAAGGCCGCCACTTCGTCATCTATGACGTGGCCGCATCGGGCGGCACCAGCCGCTGGTCAGCGGAAGGCCGGCGCGCCATTTACCGCTCGCACAACCTGCGCTGACCCATGCTCCTCGATATTCTCCGCGATTTCAGCGCGTTCTTCGAGCTGACCGCCTTCCGCTTGGTCACGTGGCAGATGGCCGTGATGTGGGCCGTCTGCGGCCTGCTCTTCTATCTCGCGGTGGCACGCCGCTTCGAGCCCCTGCTCCTCGTCCCCATAGCCTTCGGTGCGCTGCTGGCCAATCTGCCCACCGAGGGCCTGATCACCAGCCGCATTCTGGCCGACGGCCTCGCCGAAACGGGTGTTCTCACCGTCCACGGGACATTGCTCGACACGGGCGGCTTCCGCGTCGATCACATCGCCGGGGGCCTTTATGACTTTATCAGCCAGGGCATCAAGCTGGAGATCTTCCCGCCGCTCATTTTTCTCGGAGTCGGCGCGCTGACCGACTTCGGTCCGCTTATCGCCAACCCGCGCACGCTGCTGCTCGGCGCGGCGGCGCAATTCGGTGTTCTCGCCACTTTCATCGGCGCAAACGCCCTCGGCTTCACGTCGCAACAGGCTGCGTCCGTCAGCATCATCGGCGGGGCCGACGGGCCCACCGCCATTTTTGTTTCGGCCAAACTCGCACCGGAACTCCTCGGGGCCGTCGCCGTGGCTGCCTACAGCTACATGGCGCTCGTCCCGCTCATTCAGCCACCCATCATGCGCGTGCTGACCACCCGCAAAGAACGCGCCATCCGCATGGATTCGCTGCGCCGCGTCTCTCGGACCGAGAAACTCGTCTTCCCGCTACTCGTCACCGTCGTGACCATTCTCCTTGTTCCTGCCGCCTCGCCGCTCATCGGCATGCTCATGCTGGGAAACTTCCTGCGGGAATGCGGCGTGACCGAACGGCTGAGCAAAAGCGCGCAAAACGAAATCATCAACGTCGTCACCATTCTGCTCGGCACGAGCGTGGGCATGACCATGTCGGGCGAAACCTTCCTTCGCGCACAGACCCTCATGATCGTCGGCCTGGGCGCGTTGGCCTTCGTTTTGGGCACCGCCGGCGGCGTCCTCGCGGCCAAGCTCATCAACACGGTCCCGGGCCTCCCCCGCATCAATCCGCTCATCGGTTCGGCCGGAGTGAGCGCCGTCCCCATGGCCGCGCGCGTCTCGCAGGTCGAGGGCCAGCGGGCCGATCCCGGCAACCATCTCCTCATGCACGCCATGGGTCCCAACGTGGCCGGAGTCATCGGAACGGCAGTCATCGCGGGCTATTATCTCGCCACCCTTCCCCGCTGAAATGACGCCGGTCGTGCATACCCGCGAATGGCGCGGATGGACCCTGCACGAATGCGCGGAGCTCGGATCCACCAACGACTACGCGCGGGACCTCGGGCCATGGGAGGCGGTGCGGGCCAAGCGTCAGACGGGCGCGCGCGGCCGCCACGGACGCAAATGGGAATCGGGAGAAGGAGGCCTGTGGATTTCCGCCGTGCTACCCCTCGATCCGCCGCAGGCGGCGTGGAATGCTTTTCCGCTGGTTGCGGGGCTGGCCGTGGTTTCCCTGCTGCGCGGCCTCGGGTTGCCCGGGGCGCGCCTGCGTTGGCCCAACGATGTGCTGATCGGATCAAAAAAAATCTGCGGAATTCTCATGGAGAAATTCGCCTCGGATCGCGTCATCGTGGGGATCGGACTCAATGTTTCCAACAACCCCGCAGCGGATGACACGTTGCTTGCCGCCATCGCCACATCGCTGGGAAGCGAGTTGCCACTCGCCCCGCCGTTGGACGAACTCTACGAGGACCTTCTCATCGCCTTGCGCATCCTGCATGCGCGGATCGCCGAGGAAGGATTGGCCGCGCTGGCCGAAGAAATCAACGCCCACTGGGGCGGAACGCGCGAGGTGGAATTGACCACGGCGGCGGGGCCGATGCGCGGACATTTCCTGGGCATCGACGGAAAAGGCGACTTGCTGGTGCGCTCGCCCGAAGGGATCGGCACCCATACCGCGGCGCACGTCCAACTCCTGCGGGAGGTTTGAACTTCCAACTTCCCGGCCTCCGCGCAACATTGGAAAAAATGGACAACTTCAAGTTCAACGCCGACGGGCTTATAGCCGTCATCGTGCAAGAGGCGTCGGCCGAGCAACCCCCGCGCGGGCGCGTGCTCATGATGGCCTGGATGAACCGCGAGGCGCTGGAAAAGACGCTCGCCACCGGCAAAATGCACTACTGGAGCCGGTCGCGGCAGAAACTTTGGTTCAAGGGCGAATCAAGCGGACACACCCAGGATGTCGTCCGCTGGTATGCCGACTGCGATAAAGACTGCCTTCTCTTCGAGGTAAAGCAAACCACCGGCGCCTGCCACACCGGCTACGAAAGCTGCTTCTTCCAAGGCTATGACCTGAAAGGCTCGCCGCTCCCGGTGTCAGAGTCGCCCGCTTTTGATGCGGCGAAAATTTATCCCAAGTTGTAGCGGCGGTCAGCCGAGCGAAGCGAACCGAAGATAGCCCTAAGGCAAACGGGCTGAAGCAAGGCGAAGCCAACTGATATGACCGCCGGATCCTCGCGGGCCAATAGCACCGGCGGATATGAACCGCCGCTGCAAAACGTCAATCCCATCGACTTCCGCCCCCTCGCCGCGCGACTCGGACCGTCGCTGTTGCGCAAGCGTCTGCACCGCCAGGCGGATATGGCCGCCGAACTTGTCCATCAGGGAGAGGGCCCGCTTTTCATCGAGCGGTTCGTTCCGGTGGACAAAATCATCACGTCCGCTCTGCGGGTGGCGGGTCTTTACCGGCGCGGTTTCACCAACTGCCTCGACGTGCGTGTCAACGAGCGCGAGCAACCGCTGACCAACCTTCCGCCGGCCTTCGAGGGATTCCGCCTCCTCCAGTTGACCGATCTGCACCTCGACCTCTTGCCCGGTCTGGCCGATGTCGTCGTGCGACTCGTCGAGCAAACACCGCATGATCTGGCTGTCATCACGGGCGATTTTGCCGACCATCCGGCGGGATATTTCCACGACTGCCTCGCGGATATCCGGCGCATTGCGGGGGTTCTCGGGCCCGGTGCTTTGGTCTGCCTGGGCAACCACGACATCATCGAAATTGTCCCTCAACTGGAGAATGCGGGCCTGCGCGTCCTGCTCAACGAGAATGTTTCTGTCGATCGCGCCGGGGAAAAACTCTGGTTCGCCGGGATCGACGACCCGCACTTTTACGCGACACACGACCTCGAAGCCGCGCGGCGCGGCATCCCGCAGGGTGCCTGCTCCATCTTGCTCTCGCACAGCCCGCAGACCTTCGACGAGGCCCGCCTACTCGGTTTCAATTTCATGCTTTCGGGGCATACCCACGGGGGACAAATCTGCCTGCCGGGCGCATTCCCGCTCATCCGCAACGGGCGCTGTCCGGGGCGCATGATCCGCGGCGCGTGGGACCATCGCGGGATGCACGGCTACACCTCACCCGGAACCGGCGCCTGCGGCGTCCCGGCGCGTTTCAACTGCCGGCCGGAAGTCACGGTGCACGTGCTGCGCGC
>JAFMJK010000121.1 GCA_017853515.1 Chthoniobacterales bacterium
GTATTATCTCGCCTGCGGTTCGGACTGGATCGTGGCCAATCCGACCACCTTCACCGGCAGCATCGGCGTGATCATCCAATCGCTGAATTACGAACAGCTCTTCGACAAAGTCGGACTCGATGCCGTCGTTTTCAAAAGCGGGAAGTTCAAAGACATGCTGAGCGGGTCGCGTCCGATCTCCCCCGAGGAGCAAGCCTACGTCGAGGGCATGGTGCAGCAGGTTTACGGCCGGTTTCTCGACATCGTGGCGAACGCGCGCAAGTTGCCCGCCGGCGAATTGCGCGAAGGGTTGGCCGACGGCCGCATCCTTACCGGTCAGGATGCGCAGAAAGCCGGTCTCGTCGACCAACTCGGCTACGTCGAGGACGCTTTTGCCAAGGCTCGCGAATTGGCCGGTGCGCCCGATGCGGGCGTCTTCCGCTACGAACCCGGCATCAATCTCGGCCGCGTTCTGCGTCTGCTCGGTGCGAATTCGCAATCGAGGGTCGAGGTGCAACTCGGCGCGATGCCCTCTTTCCGCATGGAGCCGGGCCGCATCTATCTGCTTCCCGAGTTCTACGCGTGGTAAGCGGATCCTTTGTCTGGTTGGCGCTGGCCGCCTTGGTCGCTCTCACCGCGGCGGGGCTGCGATTCTATTTGCCGCTCGCCTGGAGTGTCTTCGTGCGCGCCGAGGGTGCGGTGGCAACATCTTGGATCGGCAAGGCCGATGCCGCAGTCGCTCTTGTTCTCGTCCTTTGGTTCGCCTCTCTCGGCCATGACGCGCTCGCCGCGGAAGGCGATCGGTCGATCGAGTTCCGCCACATTATCGGCGGGGCCATGACCTACGCTTCGGTCGTCGTTTTTCTCCTCGGCATCCTTGTTTATCGCGGCATTTCCCCCGCGCGGACCTTCGGATGGGATGCGCTTGGATTCAGCGGCGCGCTGGGACGCGCGGTGGTCTGTCTTCTTGCCGCCTATCCGCTGCTCATGCTCGTGCAGGCCATGGTCTTCGGGGTTTCGGGGGGGAATGTCTCTTCGCAAGATGTGGTCGAATTCCTCCAAGCCGCGGAGTCGCCCCGCGACCGCATGGCTGTGCTGGCCATGGCCATCGTCGTCGCGCCCTTGGCCGAAGAATTCATTTTTCGGGGATACCTCTACCCCGTCGGGAAAAAATATTTCGGACCCTTCCTTTCCACCTTGGTCACCGCCGCGCTCTTTGCCGCCCTGCACGGACACATGGCCTCGCTTCCCGCCCTTTTCACCCTCGCGCTTTGTCTCACGCTTTCCTACGAAAAATCCGGCTCGCTCCTCGTCCCCACGATCATGCATGCGGTCTTCAATGCGGTGTCCGTGATCGGTATCCTTTTCCTGATGTGAACAACCGTCGCGAAGATGCCATTGTTGCCCGGTTGCGCGCCGCCTTGCGCCGTGGCCGCGCCGTGGCGGGCATCGGGGACGATTGCGCCGCGGTGGAATCTCCGCGCGGCAAGTTGCTCCTGCTCAAAACCGATTGCGTCGTGGAGAAACGCCACTTCCGCGCGGACGCGTCCGCGACGGCTGTCGGATGGAAGGCGGCCTGCCGTGCGGTCAGCGACATCGCGGCCTGCGGGGGTGAACCGCAGCACGCGCTCATCACCTGCGTGTTGCGCGACAAGCAGGCCGGTCGCTGGCTGGATGGACTTTACCGCGGCATTGAAAAAGCCGGGCGGGAATTCGGTTTCCATGTCGTCGGCGGCGAGTTGGCCCGCACCGACGGACCGGCCGTGGTCAACGTGGCCATGACCGGCACGGTCGCCCGCCGCGAGTTCATTCCGCGCGGCGGAGGGCGGGTTGGCGATCTGCTTTTTGTCACGGGAACGCTCGGAGGATCTTTGCGCTCCGGATGGCATTTGCGGTTCCGTCCGCGTCTGGCCGAAGCGCGTTGGCTGGCCGAAACGATCCGTCCCTCGGCCATGATGGATCTGAGCGACGGCCTGGCCGCCGACCTGCCGCGCTTGGCCGCAGCGAGCGGGACGGGATTTGTCATCGAGCCCGAGGCGATTCCGCGGCGGCGCGGAGCCTCGTTACGCGCGGCGCTGGCGGACGGCGAGGACTTCGAATTGCTGTTCGCGGTGAGTGCAGCCAAAGCCGCGCGGTTGCAGCGCGCATGGAGGCGTCGCTTCCCCGCGCTGCGTCTCACTTGCATCGGCACGCTGGCCAAGCGCGGGGTTGCGCGTGGATTCGGCGCGGTTCACGGTTACGATCATTTCTCCGACTCGTGAAACCCAAGGCTTTCATCTTCGATATCGGCAACGTGCTGGTGCGTTTCGATCACGGGCATGCCATCCGCGCCTTCGCGGCCATGGGGGCGGATCTTTCCGATCGCGCGGGAGTCGAGGAACTGGCCGACCGCTACGAGCGCGGCGCGGTGGATCGCGCGGAATTCCTCGCGGCCCTGCGCGTTCTCTTGCGGCACAACGCGGGCGATGACGACGTGGCCCGCGCCTGGCAGGAAATCTTCGAGCCGAACCTGCCCATGTGGGAGCTGGTCGAAAAATTGCACGCGGAATATCCGCTTTATCTTCTCTCCAACACCAACTGCCTGCATCACGACTATCTGCTGCGCGAATATGCGGTCTTCGAAAAGTTCGCCGACGGCGTGTTTTCCTACCGCGCAAAGCTGGCCAAGCCCGAGCGCGCCATTTTCGAGGAAGCCATCGGGCAATTCGGGGTGCAGCCTGCGGCCACGGTTTATCTCGACGACCTCGCCGCCAACGTCGAGGCGGCGCGCGGCGCGGGTCTGCGCGCCTTCCGCTACGATCCCGACGCCCACGGCGATCTGCTCTCCACGCTGCGCGCCGAGGGCGTGCAATGCGTTTGACTTGGCCGGTCGCACATTTACGCTCGCGTCCAGTGAAAGAGACGTTCGCGCAGCTGGAAGAGATCTACAACCGCCCGTTTTTCGACCTCATCGCCGAGGCGCGCGGCATCCATAAAAAGCATTGGCCCGGCCGCGAGGTGCAGCTTTGCACGCTGCTCAGCATCAAGACCGGCGCTTGCAGCGAGGACTGCGGCTATTGCTCGCAGAGCGCGCACCACAACACGGGGCTCAAGCCCGAGCCGTTGATGACCACCGAAGAAATCCTCCCGCACGCCCACGCGGCAAAGGCGAACGGTTCGACGCGCTTCTGCATGGGCGCGGCCTGGAAGGGCGTCCGCTCGGGTGACCGCCGTTTCGAATCCGTGCTGCAGACCGTGCGCGAGGTGAGCAAGCTCGGCATGGAAGTCTGCGTGACCCTCGGTCAGCTCAACGACGACGAAGCCCGCCAGCTCAAAGAGGCGGGGGTGACGGCCTACAACCACAACATCGACACGTCCCCGGAATATTATCCGCAGATCGTCACCACCCACACTTTCCAGGACCGTCTCAACACGATCGGTTCGGTGCAACGCGCCGGCATGCAGGTCTGCTGCGGCGGCATCCTCGGGATGGGCGAGTCGGTCAATGACCGTCTGCGCATGCTGGAGGTGCTGGCCGGATTCGTTCCGCCGCCGGAGAGCGTGCCGATCAATTGCCTCGTCGCCATCGAAGGCACGCCGCTGGAAAACGCGCAGCCGGTCGACATCTTCGACCTTGTCCGCCTCATTGCCACAGCCCGCATCGTCCTGCCGCTGACCAAAATCCGCCTTTCCGCCGGCCGCACCTCGTTGAGCAAAGAAGGCCAGGCCCTTTGCCTCTTTGCCGGGGCCAACTCGATTTTCTACGGGGACAAATTGCTCACCACGCCCAACCCCGAGGAAAACGAGGACCTCGATTTGCTCGAGACGCTCGACCTCTCGCCGCTCGCCCCGCATTCCCCGGCCGGGGTGCCGGTGGCCTGATGAAAGTGGCGCGGGCATTCCGCCCGGCAGGTCATCGATTCGTCGGCGGATAGGGTGGATCGCGCCGTCCCGGCGCGATATTTCACTCGGGGTAATCGCGATAGGGACACCGCGATCCACCTGATGAGCAAGGTTTAAAATCTTTTGGGTGTCACTCGGCAAGCGCCTCGAGGTGGGCGCACACGCCCTCGGTCAATCCGCGCTTGCTGTAACCGCCTTCCAGCACGGAAACGATCCGTTCGTGGCCCTGCTCGCGGGCCAACCCGCGCACGATGCGCGTCAGTTCACCGTAGACCCCGCCGGTCCAACCCAAACCTCCGAGCGGATCGGCCTCGTGCGCGTCGAAGCCGGCGGAGATGATGACAAACTCCGGTTTGAATTTTCGGAAAGCCCCGGGCAACTCCGAGCGGAACGCGGCCAGCACCGCTTGGTCTCCGCTGCCCGCCGCCAAGGGCGCGTTTTTGGTGAAGCCTTTCCCTTCGCCCGCCCCCGTGTTTTCCGCCGCGCCGCTCGGGCCCGGATAAAACGGATACTGGTGCACGGAGAAGAAAAAGACGGACGGATCCTCGTAGAAAATTTCCTGCGTTCCGTCGCCGTGGTGGACATCCCAGTCGATGATCATGACGCGGCCGATGCCGTGCTTTTTCTGCGCGTAACGCGCGGCGATGGCGGCGTTGCCGAAAATGCAGAAGCCTTTGGCCGCGCCCGGCATGGCGTGGTGCCCGGGCGGGCGGACCGCAGCGAACGCGTTGCGGGCGTGCCCGAGCATGACCGCATCGACCGCGGTGAGCGTGGCGCCCGCCGCCCGCACGGCCACGTCGTAGGAATCGCGGGAGATCGGGCAATCAGGACTGCCGAGATACACTTCTTCGGCCGCGCAAGCTTTGCGCGCGTCATCCACGTAAATTTTCTCATGCACCGTCAGGATCCATGGCAAAGGATCGATATTTCTGTCGGGGCCGATTTTGGCGATCTCCGCCGGAACTTCCGGCAATAGCCAGCGCAGCCGCTCGGGAGCCTCCGGAAATCCCGGGCCGGTGTCGTGCCCGAGGAAAAGCGGGTCATGGACGACGATGGTTCCTTTGTCTGCCCTGTCCACGGCCTCCGAGCAATAGCCCGGATTCACCGCGCAGGCCACCACGACGGCGCCGGCCAGCATTTTCTTCACCGCGGGCTCTGCTCTTTCCCGGCGGAAAGCCGCCAGATACCCGCGAGCAAACTTCCGAGCAGCGAATGGCAAACGCTTGAGAGCGCGGAGGGCACGGCGGTGAGGGGATTGGCCGCGAAGTGCGTTTTGGCCAGCACCGCGCCGAGCCCCGAGTTTTGCATGCCGACTTCGATCGAAACTGTGCGGGCCGTGGTGCGATCGTAGCGGAAGAGACGCGTGACGACGTAACCAAGCGCGAAGCCGCCCGCGTGGAGGATGAACACAGCGAGCAACAACTGCTTTCCGTGCTCGAAGATGGCCGCCGAGTTCTGGCCGACGATGCTGCCGACGATCATGCTGATGAGCAGCACGGAAACGAGCGGCCCGGCCGGCAGGACGAATTCGGTCAACTTGGGCGCTTTGTGGTGCAGGAGCAACCCGAGCAGAACGGGTGCCAGCACCACTTGCGCCGTGGTGAGGAACATTCCCCATCCGTCGACCGGAATGTAGGCGCCGGCCAATCGCTCGGTGAGCAGCGGGGTCATGACCACCGCGGCAAGCGTCGAACAGGTTGTCATGACCACGGAGAGCGCCACGTTGGCCCGGGCGAGATAAGTAACGACGTTCGATGCCGTGCCGCCCGGGCAGCAGGCGACGAGGATTAGGCCCACGGCGAAGTCGGGCGGAAGAGAGAGAGCCTTGGCCACGCCCCATCCGATAAGCGGCATGATGGTGTATTGCGCGACGAAACCCAGCGCCGCGGCGCGCGGCATGCGCAGCACCGCGGCGAAGTCTTCCACGCTGAGGGTCAGTCCCATGCCCAGCATGACCACGGCGAGTCCCCAGACGATCCACGGTCCGCCGAACCACGCAAAAAGCGCGGGTTGCCAGAGCGCGAGGAGTGCCGCTGTCAGCACCCAGGCGGGGAACCAGTTGGCCGAGGCCAGGAGCAGGCGTTTCATGCGCTGGTCACTTGTGCCATTTCGCGGTTGGTTTTGCAGCGAAATACGCGCATGATGCCGCCTTCTCTTCCATGAAACTGACCTATTACGGGCACGCTTGTTTCGGGGTCGAGGTGGGCGGTTGCCATCTGCTCTTCGATCCTTTCATCACACCCAACCCCAAGGCCGCGAAGATCGACGCGAAGAAAATCCCCGCGGATTACATCCTGATTTCGCACGGGCATTTCGACCATGTGGCCGACGCGGCGGACATCGCCAAGCGCACCGGTGCCACGGTCATCGCCAACTGGGAGGTAGCCGACTGGCTCGGCAAGCAGGGCGTGGAGAAAACGCACCCCATGAACATCGGCGGGGGTTTCAATTTTCCTTTCGGCCGGGTCAAGATGACCAACGCTGTCCACTCGAGCAGCCTCCCCGACGGCACCTACGGCGGCAATGCCGGGGGATTCCTCGTCGAGACGAGGCAGGGGAATTTTTACTACTCCGGCGACACCGCCCTCACTCCCAGCATGAAACTGATCGGAGAGAGTGCCTCTCTCAAATTCGCCGTGCTCTGCGTCGGCGACAACTTCACCATGGGTCCGGAGGATGCAGCGCGCGCGGCCGACTTCATCGAGGCCCGCGATGTTGTCGGCGTGCATTACGACACGTTTCCCCCGATCGAGATCGACCACCACGACGCGATCCGGGAGTTCACCGACCGCGGAGCGGTGCTCCATCTGCTCGAAATCGGCGCCTCCAAGGAATTCTGACTCATCCGACGCCCCAAGGGTTCGGACCTACCAACTTCAATCCCGGTAGGGCCCGCTGGCTCAGCGGGCCGGGGACAAATGGTGTGCGGACGGCTGGGCCAGCCGTCCCTACCAGCCGACGCTAAAAGTGCGACGCCGCGGCGACATTGGTATTACTCCTCGGTCAGCACGCCGTCGGCCACCAACCCA
>JAFMJK010000122.1 GCA_017853515.1 Chthoniobacterales bacterium
GCCATCGTCCCTTTGCCCCTCAATTTTTCACGCCTCCCGGTAGGGGCGGCTGGCCAGCCGCCCGCACGCCATGCAAGTTGAGGCAGCAGTCCGCTGGCCTCCTGATCGAAGGCTGGAGCCCTTTGGCGTCTTCTATCAGTCGCTCGTTTCTTCGCGCCAAGGCCGGATCAGTTCGAATTCCTGCACGGTAACCTGGTCGCCGGGCACACTGCGCGCCAGTTGCCTTGCCTCCGCCTCGCGCCCGTTGGCGCCGAGAACCGCGGCGAGCACGGCGCGCTGGTAAGGCTGGATCTGCGCGGGATCGAGCGTGATGCCGTCGAAGACCTTCATCGCCGCCTCCTGTTGCCCGCTCTTGAGGTGCGTCAGGGCCAGCGTGATGCGGTAGGCGAGCATGAGCGGTTCTTGTGCGACGAGTTCGCGTGCGCCGCCCACGTCGGCGCGGCGGCCGGTGAGCGCGGCGAAATAACGGTGGTCGTTCTGCATCACGGGGTCGGCGGGCAGCTGTTTGAGCATGCGGTCGTAAAGCGTGTAGAGCTCCTCGGCGTCCTGCCGTTTCTGCACGATGGGAACAAGGGCGGCGAAGGCTTGTCGCGCGGAGGCGGGGTTTTGGGCCAGCTTTTCCAACTCCTGCTCGAGCACCTTGTCTTCCCCGATGCGCTGCAGGTAGTTTATGACATACCAGAGCACGTCTTTGGTCGGCGCGGCTTCCACGATGGCGCGGCGGTAGAAGGTGGCCGACTCCTCGGGCTTGCCGAGCTCGCGCGCGGCGCGGCCGCGGTAAAGGAGCGTCACGGAATTCTGCAGCGGCAATTTGTCGCCGCGGAGCAGTTCGGCGATGCCCTTCCAGTCGCGTTTGCCTGCCATGGCGTCGAGTCGGATAAGGAAAAGATCGCTGCGGTTCGCGGCTTCGGACGGCGTGATGACATCGAGCACGACATCGTATTCGCGGTTCTGGTTGAGCCAGCGGGCCAAGGCCGCGCGTTGCTCGACGGTGCCGGTCCGGTAGGTCTCGACCGTTTTTTTGACCACGTCCGCGTAGCCCGCAGGCCGCCATTGGATCTCCGCGCTGGCCGCGGCCAGCTTCTGCTCGTCGGAGGCGAGGGGATGGGCGCGCAGGGCTTCGATCCATCCCGCGCCCTCCCCGGACTTCAGCGCGGGAGAGGCGACCAGCACGAGGAGCGCATCCAATCCGGCTTGGTCGCTCTGCCGCGCGATCGGACGCAAAAGATCCAGTGCGGAGGCGAGGGATTCGGGCGTGTTTGCCGCGATCTGCAAACGTGCGAGCAGGGTGGCCGGTTCGGGTCCGCCTCCCGCTTCGAGGGATTCTTTGAGCGCTTGAATCGCGTCGGGCACGCGTTGTTGGGCCAGGCGCACGCGGGCCAGGACATAGAGAGCCCGCGGGGTGCTTTGTCCCTGCTGGAGAAGTTGAAAAGCCTCCTTCTCGGCGAGCGGGGCGTCGCCGAAACGCAGAGCCGCTTCCGCCAATTCCAAACGGTCGTCCGCGGTGGCCTCGCCGGAATCGATCAGTTGCTGCATGACCTGCAAGCCTGCTGGTTCTTTGGCGGCGAAGAGGACGTTGGCGTAGGTGCGCTTCACTTCGGGGAGGCCCGGGCGCATCTGCATGGCCGATGCCGCGTTGTTGAAGGCTTCCTGCAGCTTGCCCTGCGCGACAAGTTCTTTGGCCCGCTCCGTGAATTGCAGCGCGCGCCAATTTTTCACGAGGGGAATCGCGATGAGCGTGGCAATGGCGAGGATCGCCGCGGCGGGAAGGCCGAAGATGAGCAACCGGCGGAGAAGGCGTTTGCGCCGAAGTTGGCGCATTTCCTCGGCGCTCAGCTCGTCCTCGCTATGGGCCGGATCGCTTGGGTTTTGTTTCACTGCTCGATTTGCCCTCCAGTTTGGCCGTTTCCTTTTTTTGATATGCCCTGAGGAAGGTCAGCGCCTCTTCATGATCCCCGCCGCGGTGCGCGGTTTGAGCGGCAAGATACCAGATGTAGTTCGGGGCTCCGGGCAATTCCATGATGCGGCGCAGTTGCCAGAACGCATCGTCTTCACGGTTCGCCGCGACAAGCGCTTGGTAGTAGGCGATCGAGGTGGAGATGTCCATCGGCGCGAGGGCTGCGGCACGCTCGATGCTCCGCAAATCGGAGCGGTTGAGCGGCGCAGGCAGAGCCGGACGCGGACCGTATTCGAAGTAGATGTCCATCGCCTCCTCGGTGCGCTTGTCGCGCAATTCGCGTTCCATGATGACGTCCCACGCGAGGCGTTTCAGGCGCGTGCTTCCCGCCGTGATCCGGTCGATCTCGGCCTGCCCGTTTCTTTGCAGCACGGCCCTGAGGACAGGCGCGGCCAAATGATCCGGAGCGGAAGACAGGTCGTCCGTGTTCTTGATCAGCCTAGCCAGGCGTTTTCCGGCGGCCTCGGGTTCCGATTGTTGTATGCGGACGAACTCGAACTCCGGGTTGTCGGGGAACAGACGCAGCAGCATCGAGCGCAATGCGGGATTGTCTTTGCTCCTGTTCAAAAAGTGTCCGTAGATCTCGGTGCGTTTAGGCTCCGGGGCGCGCGACATGGCCTCGAGAATGGCCGAGGCCGCGCGGCCGGGCGAGGGGGTTATCCATTTTTCGGCGCGTTCTTTGATCGTCCAATACAGGTAGGGCAGAAGCGCATTGGCCGCGCGGAACTCCTGCCACGCCCGATCGAGTTGCTTTTGTTCGAGCAGCCAATCGCTCAGGGTCCAGTGAATGTTCCAGTCGAGGGGGCGCAGTTCCTCGCATCGTTCGAGCTGCGCCGCGGCTTTGTCGCCTTGCCCGGCTTCCTTCGCCGCAACAGCCTGCGCTTGCAGGGCCGATGCGCCTTGCATGGCGGGAAGCAGGACAACGTTCCATCCGCCGCCGAGCATCCAGAGGAGACCAACCAAGGCAAGAATCGCACCGGCCAGTTTGCCCAAGCTCTTTCCCGCGGTGGAAAAGGTTGCTCCCTTCGCCGGGGGCAAGGCCAGACTGGCCAGAAAGATGACCGGAAACAAAGTCCCGAGACGGTGCGCGTTGACGTCGAACCCCGAGGTGAAAGCCAGCATGAGTGCGCAGGCCAGCGCGGCGCCGCGAATCGTCGATGCCCGCGATTTCCGGGCGGAGAAAGCGCGCAGGAAAAGAACGACGAATGAAATCGCCACCACCGCGAGCAGCAGCCATCCCCCCTCGCTGGCCAGCCACAGCCAACTGCTCTCCGGATGCAAGGGGCGCCGGTCGAACATCGGCTCGAAATCGAGGTAGAAGGGAAAGACATACTCGAAGTTGCCCAGACCGAACCCGGCCAGCGGCGAACCGGAGACCAGCGCCATGGTCATGCGGTAAAATTGCACGCGAAAATCCTCGTTGGCCTCGCCTTCGAAAAGTCCGCGCAGACTCACGAATCGCTCGAGCAGCGCGCCCCCGCCCAGCGCCAGGAGCGCGAACGAAATGAGCAAAAAGGAAATACCGATTGCCGCGTAGCGGTATTGCTGGCGCAGAAGTCCGTAGAATCCCCAGTAGGCAAAACCCCCGAGGATCGTGATCACCATACCGCCGCGCGACGCGTTGTAAACGATCGCCCCGATGAAGACCCCCGCCGCCAAGAGCCAGAAAATCGCACCCTGTTTGTATTCCTGCCGGATGCATTGGTGGATCAACGCGAAGGAAACCACGGCGCCGAAGCCCATGGCCGCTCCCCACTGGTTGCGGTTGAGGAACGGCCCGAAGCCGTCCGTGCTGACCCACCACGACGGCTGGTATCCGGTGCTCACGCCGAAGATGGCGAAAAGCGTGATCGAGAGCAGGCCGCCGGCATACATTCTGGCCAGCGTGCCGCGGTTGTAGTGGTCCCACTCCTGACAGGCGCACCACACGGCAAGAGCTACGCCCGTCAGCCACAACAAATACACGTGAAAGGTCAACCAGGGCTGGGGCGTGACGAACATCGACGGGGTTATCGCCGGGTGCTCGAGCAGCGCCATGCGCCATGAGGGCTGCCCTAGCCAAGTCGCCGGCAGGTAGGCGGCCAGCGGAGCCACCGCGAGAATCGCCAGCATCACGACCACGGGCTGGGCCGGCAAGCGGTCCGGCGTCCACACGATCCAAAGCAGCGCGATCCCCAGAGTCAGGACCCCTTGGGCCCACAGGGGGCGGCCTCCGGCCAGAAAAACGGACAGAAGCGCCACGGAAACAAGCACCCAGCCCGCCCGAGGCACGATGAAAAGATCGTCTCGCTTCTGCCAGGCCGGGAGCTTGAGGTCCATAAGAGTTGCTTGTCTTCTAGAGTCTATTGCTTTGCAATTCAATGGTCGGCCCGCAACAGATGTTCAGTTTGTTCATTGAAACTTGAACACTCGCCGGCCCGCGCTAAATTACACCCTATGTCCCGCCCGGCTACCCTGGACGCGCCTCGCGCTTCCGGCCGCCTCACCCCCGCCGAGCGGGAGGTGATCGAATTCTTTGTCCATTTGGGACGCTATCTCTCCTTGCCCCGCTCTGTCGGGGAAATTTACGGCGCTCTCTTTGCTACCGGGGGCACCATGACCCTCGACGAGCTGGTAAGCCGTCTGGGCATCAGCAAAGGGTCGGCCAGCCAGGGTTTGCGCCTGCTTCGCGGCGTCGGCGCGGTTCGTGCCAGCTACCGCCCGGGTGACCGCAAGGATCATTACGCCGCCGAGGTCGAACTTCCCAACCTCCTGCGCGGTTTTCTGCGCGACCAGCTTTCCGTGCGCATGAATCACGCCAACGAACGTCTGGGCCGTCTGCTCGATGCGGTCGAAGATCCCGCCAACGGTGCCCCGGACGGGTTGTCCCATCGCGTCGAGCGCCTCGTCTCGTGGCAGAAGAAAGCCAAGCGCCTCGTGCCTCTCGTTTCGACGTTCCTCAAGATGTAGAGCCATGGAAAACACGCCCGTCATCGAATCCACCGATCCTCTTTGGTTCTGCCTGCGCACGCAGCCGAAACACGAGAAGCTCGCGGCGCAATTTCTCCGCGTCCATGCAGGACTCGAAGTGTTCAGTCCGGTCATCCGTTTCCAGCGCGCCACCATGTCCGGGAAGAAGTGGTTCGAGGAAGCGCTGTTCCCTTGCTACATCTTCGCGCGTTTTCCTTACCGGACTCATTATCGTATGGCGGCTTCCGCCATGGGTGTGACCAAAATCGTCGGCTTCGGCGGCCAGCCCTCTGTGGTCGAACACGCCGTCATCGCCGAACTGCGGGAATTTGCGCGTGACAACGAGACGATCGAGATCGCTCCGTCGATCGAGCCGGGCGACGAGGTGACTGTCCTCGACGGTCCGTTCAAGGGGCTGCGCGCCGTGGTCACGCGCGTTTTGCCGGCGAAGGAACGTGTCGCCGTGCTTCTTGAATTGCTGGGGACGCAACGCGAGGTGGAAGTCACCGCGCAACGCGTGATTCCGGGCAAAGTCCATCCTCTGTCCGGGCGCGCGCTCGGCTGACCGGCGGACAAACAACTTTTGCGCGAGACAAACAGCTCGCAAAGGCAGGGTCGGGGATTGCCTCCCTCGACCGAGGGCGGCAGCTTGTCCGGATTCCTTCCATGATCTTCGACGAGGTCAATCGTCCCTCCTCCGCCCCGGAGCCGCATCGCCGCCGCAGGCGGAGGCGCTCCTCGCCTGAGCACTCGTCCGGCGGCCGCGAGTATCGCCGTCCGCGTTCGAATTTCGAAAAAGCTTCGCGTCTTTCCCGATCGACGGCCGACCGCGGCGACCGCAGCACCGCAGCCTGGCTCTGGATGCTGGGCTTGCTCGTTGTTATCACCGCCGGCTTCGCTTTTTATCTCCAACAGCAGAAGGCGGAACGCGTGCCTCTTCCCGGCGAGGCGCCGAGCGAGCGCCTGCTCGCCTTCGTCGACCCGATCCTCGCTCCTTTGGAGACCGGCGCGGAGGGATACGATGCGGCGCAGCTCGATCAGGTGGCGGCACAGTTGCAGAAGGATGCCGCCGCGACCACCCTCGACGACCGCGAGGTCTACACCACCGCCGCGACCATGACTTCCATTCTGCAGGAAGCCGCGCAAGACCGCGCGCGCCACATGCAGCGCCTCGTCGACTTGGGCTCACCGGTCATCGGCCTGAGTGAAGGCGGTGCGCCGAAAAATCCTGCCATGACCGATGCGCAAAAGCAGCACCTGGAACTGGCGGTGGGTGTCAGCTGGCAGCGCAATTCCGGAAACTACCGCAATCGCGTGGAAGAACTTTGGTATCGTCTCCTCCGCCTCGAACAAGGCCGATTCCAAGGCGGTTCGGCCTCGGCCGCCATGGCGCCACCTGATCCATCCAATCAATGAACCGGGAAAAACGCATCTTCGTCATCGGGAGCAATTCGTTCTCCGGAGCGAGTTTTGTCTCGCACTGCCTGCGCGAAGGCTGGGAAGTCATCGGCTCCAGCCGCTCGGCCGAGGCGCATCCGGTCTTCCTCCCGTATCGCTGGCAGCGCACGCCGGACGAACTGTCGCGTTTCCGCTTCGAGCAACTCGACCTCAACCTGCACACGAAAGAACTGCTCGACGCGATTTCCGAATTCGGCGCGCCTTACGTGGTCAACTTCGCCGCGCAAAGCATGGTGGCCGAAAGTTGGGAGCACCCGGACCATTGGTATCAGACCAACGTGGTGGCCAATGTTCGTCTGCACGACGGGTTGCGCAAAATGCCGTCGCTCAAAAAATACGTCCACGTGTCGACGCCAGAAGTCTACGGCAGTTGCTCGGGTGACGTCCGCGAAGACGCTCCTTTCAACCCGAGCACGCCCTACGCCGCGTCCCGCGCCGCCTGCGATTTGCACCTGCAAACCTTCATCCGCCAATACAACTTCCCCGCCGTCTTCACCCGCGC
>JAFMJK010000123.1 GCA_017853515.1 Chthoniobacterales bacterium
CGCGTCAGCTTGGTCCCGTCTTTGGTGTCTTTGACCATCCAGCCGCGTTTGAGCAATTCATCCCGCAGGGTATCGCTCTTGGCCCAGTCCTTGGCCGCGCGGGCGGCCAGCCGCTCCTCGAGAAGTGCGGTGATGTCGGCGGGAACCTCTGCCGCCTCCGGCTCGAGACGGAGGACCGAATTGATCCGTTCCCAGTAATCGAGCAACCCGCGGGCCTGCTCCGGGGAAAGCTCGCCTTTGTCCATGGCCCGGTTGCTGTCGCGGACCAAATCGAACAGCGCCCCGAGGGCGGCGGAAATATTGAGGTCGTCGTCGAGGGCCGCGGCGAACTTGTCCTCGGCGATGAGTGGATGGGCTTCGCTTTTCTTCGCGGTGGCGGCCAATTCGGAAAGGCGTTGCTGCCATTCGTCGAGCCTTTGCAGCGCGCTGCGCGCCCCGGCCAGGCCCTCGAAGGTGAAGTTGAGCGGCAGTCGGTAATGGGCGGAGAGGAGCACGTAACGCACCTCGCGTCCGGTCCAGCCTTTGTCGAGCAGGTCGCGCAGGGTGTAAAAATTGCCGAAGGACTTGGCCATCTTGCGTCCGTCGACCATGAGGTGCGCGCAATGCATCCACAGATTGACGAATTTTTGCCCGGTGCAGCATTCGGTCTGGGCGATCTCGGCCTCGTGGTGGGGGAAGATGTTGTCCACCCCGCCGCAATGGATATCCAACCGGTCGCCGAGCAGACCCGTGGCCATGGCGCTGCACTCGATGTGCCACCCTGGCCGTCCGGGTCCCCACGGGCTGTCCCATTTTACATCGCCGTCGTCCACGTCGTGCGCTTTCCACAGAGCGAAGTCGCCGATGTTTTCCTTTTCGTATTCGTCCGAGCTGACTCGGCCCGACGGGCGGAGTTCTTCGAGATTCAGATGGGCGAGGTGTCCGTAGCTCGGAAAGCTGGCGATGCGGAAATAGACCGATTTGTCGTCCGCCTGGTAGGCGTGACCGGCGGCGACGAGCTTTTCGATCATGGCGATCATTCGCGCGATGTGCTCCGGTTCCGTCGCAGCAGGGAATTGGTCGGCCGGTTTGATGCGCAGCGATTTGAGGTCCTCGAAGAATGCGTCCTTGTAGGGTTGGGTGAACTGGGCGAGGGGAACGCCCTTCTCGCGCGCGCCGCGGATCGTCTTGTCGTCGACATCGGTCAGGTTCATGACCCGCTCGACTTTGAAGCCGCGATATTCCAGATGGCGCTGGAGAAGATCCTCGAAAAGGTAGGCGCGGAAGTTCCCGATGTGTGCGTGGTTGTAGACGGTCGGACCGCAGGTGTAGACCTTGACCCTCTTGCCCGCGGGATCGAGCGGCACGAACGGCTCGACCGCGCGCGTCAGGGTGTTTTGGAGCTGGAGCAAAGCAGTTGAGGGTTGAGGGTTGGGATTTGAGGGAGCCGTGCGGGCGGGGGAAAAGTAAAAGCGGCATGCCTGCCGCTTGTCGAAGGATAACTGAGCGGCGTGCGGCGCACAGCCTCGTTGCTCGATCTCTCAACGCTCATCTTTCAACTCGCAACTCCTCAAGGCAATTCGACCGAAGCGACCGCCATGGCGGCGATACCTTCCCCGCGGCCGATGGAACCGAGGCCTTCGTTGGTCGTGGCTTTCACCGCGACCCGGGCGGGCGGCATGCCGAGTGCCCCGGCGATGCGCTCTCGCATGGGGAAAACATGCGGGCCGATCTTGGGCGCCTCGGCGATGACCGTGGCATCGATGCTGTTGATGCGGGCACCGCGGGCACGGGCGAGATTCGCCGCCTTCTCCAATATCTCCAAGCTGCTGATGCCGCGAATGCCCGGGTCCGTATTGGGAAAGTGGTGGCCGATGTCCTGCTCGCCGATGGCTCCGAGCACGGCATCGGCGATGGCATGACTGAGAACGTCGGCATCGGAGTGTCCATCGAGCCCGCGATCGTGCGGAATCTCCACTCCTCCGAGGATGAGCGGGCGCCCCGCGATGAAACGGTGGACGTCGTAACCGAGGCCGGAGGTGGTCATTTCAAAAGTTTTCAGTATTCAGTTTTCGGTCTTTGGTCAGTGGGGGACCAAGGAGGCGAAGTCGGCGTTGCCGCTGGTCGCCATGATGCGGAATTTGTCCGGATTGCCTTCGTGGGGTTGCATGTCGACGACTCCACCCGCTGCACGGACGAGGAGGATGCCCGCGGCGACGTCCCAAAGGCTGATCGTTCCTTCCATGTAGGCGTCGAGCCGCCCGGCGGCGACATAGGCGATGTCGAGCGCCGCGCTGCCGAGCATGCGCATCTTTTTCACCTTGCGGATGGCGTTGTTGAAAGCGGGCAGCGTGCTATCGATCGTGTCGACCGTTTTCGACACGCCCATCGAAACGACGCACTCCTGCAAATCGGTGCGGGTGCTCACACGGATTTCTTTGCCGTTCAGCCTGGCTGGTCCGCCCGCCTCGACGGTCCATGTTTCGTCGCGCAGCGGATCGTGGACCACGCCGGCGAGGAGTTCGTTGTTCCGGCGGACGGCGATGGTCGTGGCAAAGTGGGGGATACAGTAGAAGTAGTTCACGGTGCCGTCCAACGGATCGACAATCCACTCGCAATCCCCTGTGCCCCCCCGCATCCCTTCCTCACCATAGATGGCGTGCTCCGGATGGCGCGCCAGGATGTGGTCCTCGATGGCGCGTTGGGTGCGGCGGTCGATCTCGAGCTTGATGTCGTGCGCGAGCATCGAGTCGACCTCGAGAGGTTTCCCGAAATTTTCGCGCAGAATTTTTCCGGCGATGAGCGCCGCGTCGAGTGCTGTGGTGAGAAATTCGGACATATCCGTGCCTTTGTTATCAGACGACGCGCGCGCGACGGACAAAAAAATCGGGAGGGGATCGAAATCCCCTCCCGTGCAACTTCGTTTTAAACCACTAAGGTTTAGCGACGGCGCTTCTTAGCAGCTTTTTTCTTAGCGGCCTTTTTCTTGGCGGGCTTGCGCTTCGCGACTTTTTTCTTGGCGGCTTTTTTCTTTTTAGCGGGCATCCAAAATCCCCCCTTTCAATCCGCAGTGGCGGGTTTGGAGTGTGCTTGTTGTGCAACTCACAATCGCGTTCGTAAAACGAATGCGTGAAACCGTCAACGGTTTTTTTGAAATTTTTTCAAAAAAATTTCCGCCGACTTTCCGGCGTCATGCGCGCATCGCGCGCGATTTCACGCAATGTGCGCGAGAATGTTCAGCGCGCGCCGAGCAACGCGCACGCTTCGTCGGCGATTTTTTCCACCGGCCACAAACGTCCCGCGCCTTCGTATCCGCAGGCGAGCATGCCTTCGTCCGGTCCGATGAATCGCGCGCCGCGCCCGCGCAACACTTCCGCATTCTGCGCCGTCGCGGGATGCGACCACATCTTCCCGTTCATGGCCGGCGCGACGAGAAGCGGCGCGCGCGTGGCCAGCGCGATGCAGGTGAGCGCGTCGTCGGCCAGTCCGAGAGCCAGCCGCGCGATCGCGGAAGCCGATGCGGGCGCAATGAGCAGCAGATCTGCGCCGTCGGCCAGTTCGATATGGCCCGGGCACCATCCCTCCTGCTCCTCGAAGACATCGGTGGTCACCGGGTTCTTGCTCAGGGTTTGCAGGGTGAGCGGCGTGATGAACTTTTGCGCCCCTTGGGTCATGACCACGCGCACTTTGTGGCCCTTCTTGATCAGCAGGCCGGCCAGATCCGCCGCTTTGTAGGCCGCGATGGAGCCGGTCACGCCGAGAACGATGTTCTTTCCGGCGGCCATGTCAGTCCTCCAGCGAAATGATCCGGCGGCTGAGGTAGCGCTCGGCGCGGGTGATGGCGCGGAATTTGGTCAGGTCTTCCTCCATCGACCCGCTGATGATGGTGTAGCGGTATTCCCGCCAGCATTTCATCTCGGTCGCCGCGGTGGTGAGGCGAAAGTCGATTTGCTCCGGCGTCTCCGTTCCCCGCTTTTCCAGGCGGTGGCGCAGCTCGTCAAGACTCGGCGGCATGATGAAGATGTCGACCAGGGAGTCCTGGATGAACGGATCTTTGCTCTGCCGGATGGTGGCTGCGCCCTGCACGTCGATATCGACCAGCACGTCGATGCCCCCGCGAAGATGGTCGACGATGGTCTGCCGCACGGTGCCGTAATAGTGGTCGTGCACCCGCGCGTATTCGAGGAAGTCGCCCGCGGCGATGCGCCGCTCGAAGTCGGCGGTATCCATGAAATGGTAGTCCTCGCCGTCGGTCTCGCCGGCCCGCGGAGTGCGCGTGGTGCAGGAAACGGCGTAAACCGTGTCCGGCGTCTGGCGCAGCGAACTGCAAATGGTCGATTTGCCCGCGCCCGACGGGGCGGAAATGACGAAGAGTATGCCGAGGCGCTTCAACGGGAAAGTTGACGGTTGAGGGTTGAGGGTTGAGCGAGGCGGAAGATCATCTATTCGACATTCTGCACCTGCTCGCGGAGGCGCTCCAGTTCCGTTTTGGCCGCAACGACGTGGCGGGTCACCTCGGCGGAGTTGGCTTTGGCCCCTATGGTGTTGCACTCCCGGAACATCTCCTGGGCGAGAAAGTCGAGGGTGCGCCCGTTGGCCTCCTTGGAAGCCAGTCCGGTGCGGAACTGGGCAACATGGCTTGCGAGGCGGCTCAGCTCCTCGGTGATGTCCGACCGGTCGGCAAAAAGGGCGAGTTCGCGGGCGAGCCGCTCGTCATCCGCGGCGAAGGACGGGTCGAGCGCGGCGAGCCGCTCGCGCATGGCCTCGCGGTGTTTGGCCGTGACGGACGGCGCGAGTTTGGCGATGGCCGAGGTCTCGCGGGTGAACTTTTCGAGCAGACGCTGCAATTCGCGGGCCAAGTGCGCCCCCTCTTTCGATCTCATCACTTCCAGCGACCGCAGGGCGGCCCGCGTCGCTTTGCCCAGCGCGCCCGCATCGGGTGCGGCCGGTGCGGCGGAATCGCGGGCCGTGGCCGCGTAAAGCCGGATGATGTCCGAGAGTTCCGGTTGTCCGGGAATTTTCAGCGAGCGCTGCACGCGCTGCAGGTCCGCATGGATGCGACGGAAGATTTCCTCGTCGACCAACGGCCGCGCTTTGCCTCCGCCCGACACCGAGGCCGTGACCGTGGCGCGTCCGCGGCTCACCGCGGGTGCGACGATCTCGCGGACCGCGCTTTCCATGGCGGCCAGTTCGCGCGGCAGGTTGACGACGACTTCGGCGTTGCGCCGGTTGACCGTCGAAATCTCCACCGAGTAGCGCAGTTCTTTGGTCGCGCACTCGCCACGGCCGAATCCGGTCATGCTTTTCATATACGGATGACAGCCTGCGTGCGCGCGCGTGTCCAGCCTGCGACGATTACATCATTGCTGCCGGGGCGCTGCGTCCCTTACTTTGCCCCCCATGGCCTCCCAAGACCCCTTCATGCAGGCCGCTATCGAGGAAGCGCGCCAAGGTCGCGCCGAGGGCGGTATCCCCATCGGTTCGGTGCTCGTTCTCGACGGCAAGATCATCGGCCGCGGCCACAACCGTCGCGTGCAGGAGGGCAGCGTCATTCACCATGCGGAAATGAACTGCCTCGAAAACGCCGGCCGCCTTCCGGCCTCGGTCTACCGCCGCTGCACCATTTATTCGACCCTCTCGCCCTGCCCGATGTGCAGCGGTGCGATCCTGCTTTACGGAATTCCCAAGGTGGTCGTCGGCGAGAACAAAACGTTCCAGGGGCCCGAGGAATACGTGCGCTCGCAAGGCGTCGATGTCGAAATCCGCCACGATGCCGATTGCATCAAGTTGATGGAGGATTTCATCGCGGCCGAGCCGGTGCTCTGGAACGAGGACATAGGAGAGTGACGTGTGAGGAGTGATGTGTGGCGAGTGTGCGCCATGGCGGCCGCGGGCTTGCTCTTGTCCGGTGGACCAGCGGAAGCGCAGCCCGACCAGAAAGCACTGCCGGACGAAAAGACCGGCAGCGTCATTTTTTTCCACATCGACGGTGCGGGTATCGCGCATTGGCAGATGGCACGCATGCTGATCGCCGGGCCGGACGGAGAGATCAATTGGGACAAAATCCCGCACACTGCGGTCTACCGCGGTCATCAGGAAGACACCCTGACCACTTCTTCGAACGCCGCGGCCACCGCGCACGCCTACGGAGTGAAAGTTCCCTACGCGGCGTTCGGAACCGACGGTCATTCCGACCAGCGTCCGCTCGCCGCGAACGGCAAGAGACGCAGCATCATGGAGGAAGCCAAAGCCCGCGGGCTTGCGGTCGGTGTGGTGAATTCCGGCAGCGCGGTCGAACCGGGCACCGCCTGCTTCCTCACCGCGGTGCATGCGCGCGAGGACAACGCGGAGATTGTGGCGCAGCAGCTGGCTTCCGGAGCGGACGTCATCCTCATGGCGGGCGAAGAATGGTATTTGCCCGAGGGCGCAAAAGGGCGTCACGGCACGGGCAAGCGCAAGGACGGACGCAATCTCGTCGAAGAGGCGGAATCCGCCGGCTACAAAGTGGTTTTCACGCGCGAGGAGCTTGCGGCATTGCCGGATGATGCGGGAAAGGTTCTGGGTATTTTCGCCGCGGAGGACACTTTCAACGACGAAGCGGAGGAGGAATTGGCGAAGAAAGGACTTCCGCCTTACGACCCTGCCGCGCCGACCATCGCGGAGATGACCACGGCTGCGCTCCGCTTCCTCGGCGGCCGCCAATTTCTCCTCGTGGTCGAGGAAGAGGGCTCAGACAACTTTGGCAACTGCAACAACGCGCCCGGACTGGCCGAGGCTTTGCGGCGCGGGAACGAAGGACTCGGTGTCGCGCTCGGTTTTGTCGAAAAGCATCCCGAAACTTTGCTCGTCACTTTCG
>JAFMJK010000007.1 GCA_017853515.1 Chthoniobacterales bacterium
CGCCACGGCCAGCGAAACCATGAGGGAATTGGCCACCCAGCGGACAAAATCGGTCTGCGTGAGCAAGCGCGCGAAATTTCCCCAACCCGGGGCGATGGGCAGGCGCCATGCCGCTTCCGCGGCGGTGTGCGCCACCGGTTCGAAGGCGAGCACCCCGACATGCCACAAAGGCGCGATGGCCAGCACGGCCGCCACGCATAGCAGCGCGTAAGTGCCGACCCTGCGCAAAACGGAAGCGGTGCGCTCCTCGTGCACATGCTTTTCCGCTGGGGCCGACTTTCTCATCGCGTCCAGCAGATGCCTTCGGCGTCGCGACGGCAAGCCCGGACCGCGGTTCCTTGACAGGCGATGCCCCGCCGATTCTGATTTATGTTTCCATGCGCCGGTTCGCTCTTCTGTTTTTTTCCTTTTTTGCTGTCGCCGGGGCGCATGGGGCGCCGGGACGCTACGATGCCCTCGGGGCCGACGAAGTCAGGTATGTCCTGACCCGCTCGCCGGAAGCGCTGGAGATCCGGGTGCTCGGTGCCGGAGTCGATCGCCCGGAGCAGGCGGTGTTTGTCGCTTCGGGTAAATCCTCGGGGGAGGGTTCGCCTTTGGTGCCCTCGGATCCGGGCGAGGAGGGCTCGCCGGTCTGGCTGCCTTTTGCCGCCGATTTGCTCGTCTCGGCACGGAGCACGGCGGGGGGCGAAAAAGTCTCCTTGCGGCGCTGGGCCGAAACTTCGTGGGGCCCGCGCCAGGATGCGAAGGACGTGACCGTTTCGGGCGAACCGGCCCAAGTCAGCGTGCGCATTCCGTCCAAATTGCTTGGCTCTTCGGACCGCATCGTCATCTACCTCAAAGACCTCGCTGTCGAGGATGGGCGCGGGCGGCTTTACGGGGCGATCGATCGCGCCGCCGCTTCCGGCACCGGGGAGCGCACCATCCGCCACTATCTCGCCATGGGCTCGGAAAACGGCGCCACCACCTTCCGCCGCGCCGGGCGCACGCCGCCGGAGGGACCGCGGGTCCGCATCTACCAGCTCCTGCCGAGACTCTTCGGCAACACCAACGAGACGCGGCGACCCGGCGGGACGATGGTGGAGAACGGCGTGGGAAAATTCGGCAACATCGACGACACATCCCTTGCCGAGATCAAAGGCATGGGCTTCACGCATCTTTGGCTTACTGGTGTGCTGCAGCAGGCCACGGCCACGGACCATTCTGCGGTGGGTGAGCCTCCCGACGACCCCGACCTGCTCAAGGGGCGCGCCGGCAGCCCTTATGCCATCCGCGATTACTTCGATGTTTCGCCCGACTACGCCGACGATCCGGCGAAGCGCAAAGAGGAATTCAAGGCGCTGATCGATCGTATTCACGCTCAGGGCATGAAAGCCATCATCGACTTTGTGCCCAACCACGTGGCGCGCAGTTACGCGTCAACCGTGAATCCCGCGTTGTCTTTCGGCGCAAACGACGACCGCGGGAAATTTTTCGATCCGAAAAACAACTTCTTCTATTTGACCGGGGACGCGAAAGCCGAAGGCGGGGCGCCTTTGCGGTTGCCCACGCTCGAGAGCGGGGAGGGACCGGATCCTCTTCCCGGTGCGGACGGCCTCTACGATGGCGAGAAGGAATTCGGCCGCGTCACCGGCAACGACATCGTCAGTTGGTCCCCCGGCCGCGACACATGGTATGAAACGGCGAAGCTCAACTACGGCTGGGACTTCACCGATCCGGAAAAAAAGACGCGACGCTATCCGCACGCCGAAAAGAGCGACATTCCCGTTCCCGACACTTGGAAGAAAATGGACGAGGTCATCGCCTACTGGCAGGGCATGGGTGTCGACGGCTTCCGCGCCGATATGGCGCACATGGTCCCGCCGGAATTCTGGCACTGGCTGATTGTCAAAGCCCGCGAACGGAACCCGGATGTTCTCTTCGTCGCGGAAGCTTACGCCGGCGACGCGCAAGTCCCTTCGGGCGATGCAAAGGCCGCCGCGGTGACCGGCGGCAATGTCATGCTCGAACTGCTCAAAGCCGGGTTCGATGCCGTCTACGACGATCCGAGCTACGACACGCTGAAAGAAATTTTCGACGGTGCAGGCACGGCCAACGACTTGGATGAAGTGCGCCCGCGTTCTTTCCTCTTCGACAACTCGCTGCGTTATGCCGAGAACCACGATGAAGTGCGGCTCGCTTCCCCGCGGGAGTGGGGCGGCCACGGCATGAATGTGGGTAAACCGGTCTCCGCGCTGCTCTTCGGATTATCGCGCGGCCCGGTCATGCTCTATCACGGGCAGGAAGTCGGCGAGCCCGCCCTCGGGGCCGAGGGCTATGGCGGTGACGATGCGCGCACCACGATCTACGACTATTGGTCGATGCCGGAATTCACCAAGTGGGTCAACGGCGGAAAATTCGACGGCGCCGGCCTCTCCGCTGAGCAAAAGTCTTTGCGCGAGTTCTACCGCCGTCTGCTCCATCTTTCCGACGAGCCCGCGTTCCGCGATGGCGATTTCCATGCCCTCAATCCCGACAACGCGGACAATCCTTCCTACGGCCGGTTGCCCTCCGGGATCAGCGGCCATTGGCTTTACTCTTATCTGCGCCACGACCCGGCGACGGGGCAAAGAATGCTCGTGGTGGTCAATTTGCATCCGGACAAACCGCTCCAGGATGTGCGCATCCGTTTCCCGAGGAAGGCCATGCGCTTTCTCGGTTGGGACACCATCGCGGGTTCGCAAATCGTCCCCGTTTTGGCCGGCGACCGCCTCGGCGAAATGACGGGCGAGAACGCCGCCATCCAGACCACGCCGGCCGAGATGGAAAATCCCGGCTTGCGCATCAAAGAACTGCAACCTCTCAGCGCGGCCTATTACGAATTGAAATCCACCCCTTGATTCCATGAAAAAAATTCCCGTTTTGTTCCCGCTGCTCCTGCTTGTTGCCGCCCTTTCCTGCGTGTCCTCGCTGCGCGCCGCGCAAAGTGAAGCTCTCGAAGACGCCAAGCCCTACCTCGGTTGGATTCCGATGCAGCCGGCGATGCCCGGCGAGAAACTGGAGATCGACATGCGGCGGTTCTTTTATCCGGGTGCGGCAAATCCTCTCACTCTCCAAACGCCTCCGGCCGAGCCGGGACGTTTCGAGGCGGATTATGACAGCGACAAGTTTCTTCTCACCGTCGCGCTCGACCAAAATGCCAAGGGTCTGGTTGAGATCCCGCTGCGCGCGGGCGAGGGCGATGACGCTCTGGCGGCCGTCCTGCTCGTCGGCGTGCAGAGCCCGACCGGACACACCTTCCGCTTTGCCGCGCCGGAGGGTGCCACGCCCAAAGTGCATGTCGCGGGGCAATTCAACGGATGGAACACGGGATCGCACGGGATGAAACGCGCGGAGGACGGAAGCTACGAGCTGTTCGTTCCGCTCTCGCCCGGCCGCCATCCCTACAAACTGGTCATCGACGGGCAGTGGAACCTCGACCCGGGCAACCCGGAAAAAAGTTCCGACGGCGTGGGCGGCGAAAATTCGGTGGTCAGCGTGGAAAGCGCGGGAGGGGAGCCTGCCCCGGTCGTCTTCGCGCAATCCTCCGGCGACGGCCAAGCGGTCTTTCGCGTGGTCGGTGCGGCGCCTGTTGCGGTGTCCTCGGTGCTGCAGCTTCCGGGCGGATCAAGCCGTGCACTGCCTCATGAGAAGGCCGGTGACACGGTTTCGGTTGCCACCGAGGACGCTCCCGCCGGATCGTGGGTCCGGGTTGTGGTGGCCGATGCGGCCGGGCAGGTGAGCAATGCCGCCCGTCTGCCCGCGCAACCGCTCGAGGGATTCCAGTGGCAGGATGGCGTCATTTATTACGCCTTCACCGACCGCTTCGCCAACGGCGAGAACAGCAACGACAGACCGGTGCAGGACGACCGCGTGTTGCCGCCAGCCAATTACCAAGGCGGCGATTTCCAGGGTATCCGCGAGAAAATCGAAGAGGGCTATTTCGAGAAACTCGGCGTCAACGTGCTTTGGCTCGCGCCGATCAACCGCAACCCCGATGGCGCATGGCAGGAATATCTCGAACCCTACCGCCACTACACCGGATACCACGGCTACTGGCCCGTCTCGCACACCGAGGTCGAGCCGCGCTTCGGCGGCGAGAAGGCGCTCAAGGAAATGATCGCCGCGGCGCACGCCAAAGACTCGTTCATCATCGCCGACCTCGTGCTCAAACACGTGCACACCGACCATCCGATGTGGAAAGAGCGGCCCGAACTGTTCGGGTCGCTCGAACTGCCCGACGGCACGAAAAACCTGCGCAAGTGGGACGATCACCAGTTCACCACATGGTTCGAGGAATGGCTGCCCGGCTTCGACTTCGAGGATCCCGAGGCCGTCGACTTCCTGCTGGCCAACGCCGTCGATTTCGCCACGCGATTCAACCTCGACGGTTACCGCCTCGACGCGGTGAAGCACATCGTGCGCGAGTTCTGGTGGGATTACCGCACGGCCATGCGAAACGTGGTCGACAAGGACCGCCCGCTCCCGCTTTACAGCGTGGGCGAGACGTTCATGGACCGCAAAGGCATCGTCAGTTTCGTCGGGCCCAACATGCTCGACGGTCAATTCGACTTTCCGCTCTATGACACCATCATCGATGTCTTCGCCAAGGAAAAAGCAGGCTTCGACGAGCTGGAGAAATCCCTCTCGGCTTCCGAGTCGATCTACGGCAAGGAGACCCTCATGTCGCCGCTCCTCGGCAACCACGACAAATCACGTTTCATGGCCTATGCCGACGGCGACCTGCCCCATGCCGAGTTGACCGACGAGGAGGAAGTCGGCTGGAAATTCCCGCCCAAGGTCGACAACACCGCCGCGTTCGAAAAGCTGAAGCTCGGCCTGACCTTCGTTTTGGCCGTCGATGGCGTGCCCATGATTTACTACGGCGACGAGATCGGGTTGAGCGGCGCGGGGGATCCGGACAACCGTCGCATGATGCGATGGGGCGACGACGTCACGACCGAAGAAAACGCGGTGCGCGAGCATTTCTCGAAAGTCGCGGCCGTGCGGCACAAGCATCCGGCGCTGCGTTACGGAAGCCGCCGTGCGTTGGTCGCGGAGGGCGAGCGCTATGCTTTTGTGCGTGCCCATCTCGGCGATGCCGTCCTCGCCGTGTGGAACCGCGGCAAGGGCGAAAACGGATTCGAGATCACCGTCGGGCCGGAAATGCCCGATGGTTCCTACGCCGACGCCCTCTCCGGCGAAAAAATCGAGGTCAAAGACGGCAAGGCTTCCTTCCGCCTCGGGCCGATGAAGTCGGCGCTCTTCGTGGTCGCGGCCGACTGAGCGGCGGCCTCAGGGGAAGTTCTTCCAGAGAAAAAGAATCAGCGCGGCGAAGAGGAAACAGAGCAGGAGGAATTTGATCTGCTCGAGCCGCGCTTCGGTCTTGCGGCGGCGGAATTTTTTGCGCGTCGTGCGCACCCGTCCGCCCTGCGGAAAAAGATGTTCGCGCGGCCGCGGAGGGAGGATGCGTTCCGGCGCGGTGCTGACGCGCAGTTTGCGTTCCGGTTCAAGCGCGGCGCGGGCCGGCTTGGGCTTTTGCCGGGCCTGCTTTTCCGCCAAAGCCAGTTCCTTGGCGATACGCGCCTGCTCGGCGGCGAGTCGCTGCTTCTGCTCCGACAGCGGGTTCGACGAAGGACGCGGCATGGCGGCTGCGGTCAGGCCGGGTTGAGCGAGAGGAAAAGAAGAATGAGCGCGAGCAGGCCGATGACCACCAAGGGAAGGGTGAAGGCCAACCCGGCCATCAGCCAGTAACTGAAACTCTGCCCGCCCTCTGACGATTCCCCTTCGGCAACCGGCGAGCTGGCCAGCGGTTCCACCGCGATCTGGGCCGAGGCTTTGGTGTATACGGAGCGCGCGTCTTCGACGGCGCCGATCGCTTTCGAGAGCTCTTTGGTCAGATCGCCCGCCTCCCATTCCTTCGGGTTGATCGCCTCGAGTTCCTGCAGGTAAGTGCTGAAGGTGGACTGGATATTTTTGAGGACCTCGAGCCGCTTGAGCGTCTCGTCCGTCTCGCGCTGGATCTGCACGAGCGATCCGGTGAATTTGTCGACCATCTCGGCGCGCCCGGTATCGAACTGTTCCTGCCGGCGGCTCAATTCCTCGAGCTTCGCCTTTTCGCGCTCGAGCAGTTCGGCTTGGCGCTTGAGGGCAAGCAGGCGCTCCTGCGCCTGGGCCACTTGGCTGTCGAGTTGTTCGACCGATGCCGCGGCCGGAGTCGAGGGGTCTTCGTCGAGGTCGAGGAAATCTTCGCGTGAGGATTTATATTCAGCCATAAGTCGGTCTCCGACCGAAAGGTAGGTTTTCCGCGGCGGGCGTGGCGAGGAAAAATTGGATCGCGGAAAACCCGGACACAATCCCGGCACATTCGAAGCGAACCACGGTTTCGTCGGGGTCCGCCACGACGGACGCTTCCGTTGGGATTCTTAATCCTGGTGTCCCGGGGGCCGTGATCAGCGGCCGGGGGCCATTTCGAGGAGGTGGCCTTTGAGGTAAGCGCTTTCGGGGAGGCCGAGGATAGTGGGGTGGTCGGGGCGTTGGGTGTAGGACGCGCGGAGGCGGGCGGTTTTCTTGGCGTCAACCATGGCGTCGGTGATGACGTCCAAGAAAATGGCGTCGCTCACATGGTGCGAGCAGCAGAAGGTGGCGAGGAGGCCGCCGTTGCCGAGGAGTTGCGCGGCGCGGAGGTGAATTTCTTTGTAACCGCGCAGGGCGTCGTTCAGGCGCGCGCGGTCGCGGGTGAAGCTCGGGGGATCGAGGATGATGAGATCGTATTGGTCGCCGCGGGTCGTGGCGGATTTGAGCCAGTCGAAGACGTTGGTTTCGGCGACTTTAACGTAGGGACGGTCGCCGCGGCGACCGTCCATGGCGGCTTCGGGCGGACGAGCGGGCCGCTCGTCCCTACCTACAGAAAGATTGTTGCGTTTGGCATTGGCTTCGATCGCCGCACAGGCGTCGGCGGAGATGTCGAGGGCGGTGACGTCGCTGGCTCCGGCCAGGGCGCAGGCGAGGGCGAATCCGCCTTGGTTGCTGAAGCAGTCGAGGACGCGTTTGCCTGCAGCATGCTGAGCAACGAGGGCGTAGTTGTCGGCTTGGTCGAGGTAGAGGCCGGTCTTTTGTCCGCCGGGCAGTTCGATGCCGAATTTCACGCCGCCGAGGGAGACTTCGAAGGGGCCGGGTGCTTCGCCGCGGAGGGTGCCGGCGTGCAACTCCATTCCCTCGGCTTTGCGCACGGGGGCGTCGTTGCGTTCGATGATGCAGCTCGGTTTGAGAATTTCCCCGATGGCGTCGGCGATGAGTTCCTTGCGCTGGTCCATCGCGAGGGTGAGTGTCTGCAGGACGACGCAATCGCCGTAGCGGTCAAGGATGAGACCGGGCAATCCGTCGCTTTCGCTCCAGACTTCGCGGCGGGCGCGGGGGTCGAGCCCGAGTCTGTCGCGGTATTCGGATGCCATGCCGATGCGGCGCTGGAAAAAGTCGGCGTCAAGTTCCTGACGCTGGCGCGAGAAGCGGCGGGCCGGGATTTTCGAACGGCTGTTGTAGATGGCGCTGCCGAGGAAGCGGTCGCGCTGGTCTTTCAGTCCGACAACGGCACCGTCCTCCGGTTTTCCGGTGACCTTGAGCACTTCGTTGTCGTGGACCCAGTCGTGTCCGTGGAAAACGCGCGCGCGGGGGCGGACAATGATGCTCGCCATGCGCTCAGTATTCGAGGATGGCCCCGGGGCGGACGACGGCGGAGGTGTCGCCGGGTTTTTCCGGGTATTCGAAAATGCGTCCCTCGTAGTTGCGCAGGACGACTTTTTCTTTGTCGTGGTAAACGACGTAGCCCGGACTCACGGGCACTTTGCCCCCGCCGCCGGGGGCGTCGATGACGTATTGCGGCACGGCGTAGCCGGTGGTGTGTCCGCGCAGGGCTTCGATGATTTCGAGTCCCTTGGCCACGCTGGTGCGCAGGTGGGCGGACCCGTGGATGAGGTCGCACTGGTAGAGGTAATAGGGCCTCACCCGGCTGCGCAGGAGTTTGTGGATGAGCGCGCGCATGGTGTCGGCATCGTCGTTCACTCCGGCGAGCAGCACGCTCTGATTGCCCAACGGAATGCCGGCGTCGGCGAGCCGTCCGAGCGCGTCGCGCACCTCGGTGGTGAGTTCGCGCGGGTGGTTGACGTGCACGCTCATCCAGAGCGGATGGAATTCGCGCAGCATGGCGCAGAGTTCGGGCGTGATGCGCTGCGGGAGAAAAATGGGAATACGCGTGCCGATGCGGAGGAATTCGATATGCGGGATGGCGCGCAAGCGCGCGAGGATACGGCGCAGTTTGTCGTCGGAAATCAGCAGCGCGTCGCCGCCGGAGAGGAGGACGTCGCGAACTTCGGTGTGTTCTTCCAGATATTGGAAGGCCGCCTCGAAATCAGTCTCCAGTTCCTGCTCGCCCACGCCGCTGACCACGCGGCTGCGCGTGCAGTAGCGGCAATAACTGGCGCAGCGGTCGGTGACGAGAAGGAGGACGCGGTCCGGATAGCGATGGACCAACCCGGGCACGGGCATGTGCCCATCCTCGCCGCAGGGGTCGGCCATTTCGCCGGGCGTGACCACGGCTTCGCCGGGGAGCGGAATGACTTGGCGGCGGATCGGGCAGTTCGGGTTGTCGGGCTCGATAAGGTTGAAGTAGTGGGGGGTGACGGCGAAGGCGAGTTTGTGCGCGGTAAGGAGCAGTCCCTCGCGTTCGGCCGGCGTGAGACGCAGGTGCTGCTCGGCCTGCGCGAGCGTGGTGATGCGGTGGCGCATCTGCCAGCGCCAGTCGTTCCACTCCGCGGGCGTGGCCTCGGGCCAGTAACCGGGGGCGTGCGTGCGGAAGTCGCGGTCGTTCATGGAGCGGGAGTTTTCGTCGCCGGGGACGGCGACGCTACAGATGATGTCGCATGCTCTGACTGCTCACGCCTTGACGCGTTCAATATGCGCTCCGACATCGTTGAGTTTTTCGTCGATGTGTTCGTAGCCGCGGTCGATGTGGTAGACGCGGTTGACCTCGGTGACGCCGTCGGCTTGCAGTCCGGCGAGGAGCAGCGCGGCGGAGGCGCGCAGGTCGCTGGCCATGACCGGGGCGCCGCTCAGTTCGCCGTTGCCCGTGATGAATGCGGTGGGTGTTTCGAGGCGGATCTGCGCACCCATGCGGGCCAGTTCGGCCACGTGCATGAAACGCTGGGGGAAAATATGGTCGGTGATGACGCTTTCGCCGGGGGCACGGACGAGCAACGCGCACATCTGGGCCTGCATGTCGGTGGGGAAACCCGGATACGGACTGGTCTCGAGACGGAGCGGGCGCAGTCCGCCGTTGGGCGAAACGCTGACGCTGCGAGCGCTCGTTGCGATGTTGAAGCCTGCGGCCCGGAGGGGTTCGAGGACCGATTCGAGGTGGTCCGGGCGGACGTTGTTGACCGTGAGTTCGCCGCCGCTGATCGCGCCGGCCACGAGCATGGTTCCGGCTTCGATGCGGTCCGGGATGACGGTGTAATCGGTGCCGTGAAGTTCTTTGACGCCTTCGATGACGATGCGGCGGGTGCCGGCGCCGGTGATATTCGCGCCGAGGGCGTTGAGAAAATTGGCAAGGTCGACGACCTCGGGTTCCTCGGCCGCGTCCTCGATGACCGTGGTGCCTTCGGCCAGAACGGCCGCCATCATGACATTGTCCGTCCCGAGAACGGTCGTGCCGAATTTTCCGCTCATGCCGACGGTGGATCCGCGCAGGCGCGGAGCGAGGACTTTGACGTTGCCGCCGGTGACGCGCACCGCGGCGCCGAGCGCTTCGAACCCGCGGAGGTGCAGATCGATCGGGCGGTCGCCGATGACGCAACCGCCGGGGAGGGACACGCAGGCTTCGTGTTCGCGTCCGAGAAGCGGGCCGAGCACGCAGACCGACGCGCGCATTTTGCGCACGAGTTCGTAGGGCGCGTCGGTGCGGATGTGTTCCGCCTTGATCACGACCGTGCCGCTGGCGCGCTCCACTTCGCATCCGAGCGCGCTGAGGATGGTCAGCATGTAATGGATGTCGCTCAGGTCCGGCACGCCGCGGATGACGCAGCGTTCCTTGGTGAGGAGCGCGGCGGCGAGGATGGGAAGGGCGGAGTTTTTCGATCCGCTGATGCGCACCTTGCCGTTCAGCTTGCGTCCGCCGTGAACGAGAATTTTATCCATGAAAACCGACCGCGAATCGCGGGATGTTTTGATAGTCCGGACGGACAGAAATGTCCCGAAATTTGCGCGCGGCCAAGTGAGCGTCAACGGCATCTGCTTGGCCAATGCCGATTTCCAGAAGCAGCGCTCCACCCGCGGCGAGGCGGGCGGGGGCGGTGTCGATAAGGCGGCGGATGAGGTCGAGTCCGTCGGGACCGCCATCGAGGGCCGAAGCCGGGTCTTGGCGGACTTCGGGCGAGAGCGCCGCGATCTCGCCGGCGGGGATGTAGGGGAGGTTGGCGATGATGAGGTCGAACTCGGTATCCCCGGGCGGGAGGAGGTCGGCTTGGTGGAAAGAAATCCGCGCGGCGAGTTCGTGCCGCGCGGCATTCTCCGCGGCGAGCGCGAGCGCGTCGGGCGAGATGTCGGCGGCGTGAACTCCGGCCGAGGGAATTTCCAGCGCGAGCGTGAGCGCGATGACACCGCTGCCTGTCCCCGTATCGAGGATCCTTGGCGATGTTTTGGTCTTGGTGATTTCCAGAGCGAACTCGACGAGTTGTTCCGTCTCGGGGCGCGGCACCAGTCCGCGTTTATCGCAGGCGAAGGTGCGCCCGTGGAACTCGGCTGTGCCAAGAACATGCTGGAGCGGTTCGCGCGCGCCGCGGCGTTTGACCAAATCGCGCAGCGGGGCGCGGTCGGCCTCCGTGAGCGGACGGTCGAATTGCAGGTAAAGCTCCATGCGCTTGAGTCCAAGCGCATGCGCCAGCAGGTGCTCGGCATTCAATCGCGGGTTCTCCACGCCGCGGTCGGCGAGGTAACGCTCGGCGCCGCGAAGGACTTCGAGCAACGGAAGGGTTTCAGGCATGATCGATCAAGCCAAGCCGGCTTCGGCCAGGCGGTCTTCCATGTCCTGCTTTTGCAGGGCGGCAACCATTTCGTCGAGGTCGCCTTCGATCACCCGGTCGAGATTGTAAAGGGTCAGGCCGATGCGGTGATCGGTGATGCGGTTTTGCGGAAAATTGTAGGTCCGTATTTTTTCCTCCCGGCCGGCGCGGCCGATGAGACTGCGGCGATGGGCTGAATACTTGGCCTCTTCTTCGTTGCGTTTGTCCTCGAGGAGGCGGGTGCGGAGGATTTCCAGCGCGGCGGCTTTGTTTTTCTGCTGCGAGCGTCCGTCCTGGCAGCGGACGATTTTGCCCGTCGGGATGTGCAGGATCTGGACGGCGGAGTCCGTCGTGTTGACGCCTTGTCCCCCGGGTCCGCCGGAGCGGCAGACTTCGATCCGGAGGTCCTGCGGGCGCAGTTCGATGTCGACTTCCTGCGCCTCGGGAAGGACGGCGACGGTGGCGGTGGAGGTGTGGATGCGGCCCTGCGCCTCGGTGGCGGGGACGCGTTGCACGCGATGGACTCCGCTTTCGTAGCGCAAACGCCGGAAGACGGCTTCGCCGATGACTTTGAAGATGACCTCTTTGAATCCGCCGAGGCCGGACGGACTGGAGTCGATCGACTCGAGTTTGAGTCCGTGCGACTCCGCATAGCGTTGGTACATGCGGTAAAGATCGGCGGCGAAGAGCGCGGCTTCGTCGCCGCCGGTGCCGGCGCGGATTTCCACGATGGCGTTGCGGTCTTCCGCTTCATCGGGCGGGAGGAGCGCGAATTGGATGTCGCGGTCGAGGACGGCGAGGCGTTCGTTGATTTGCGGGATTTCCGAGGCGGCGAGCTCGGCCATTTCCGGATCGGTGCCGGCGGCGAGTTCGCTGTTTTCTTTCAGTTGTCCGCGCAGGCGTTTGGCTTCGTCATCGGCGTCGGCCAGCTCTTTCAACCGCGCCTGCTCGCGCATGACATCGCGCGCTCTGGCCGGGTCGGCGTAGAAGTCGTCGGACGAGACGAGTTTGTCCAACTCGCCGAGGCGCTCGCGTTTTTTGGCGATGAGCGGGGAGAGATCCATGAAAAGAAAAACGGCGATCGGCCGCGGGGCGGCGCGATCACCGTGTCAGCAACAAACCAGCTAAGCTTTTTTGGCGCGGGCGGCTTTGACCGAGCCGTAGCGGCGGGAGAATTTCTCCACGCGTCCGGCGGTATCGATGAACTTTTGCTCGCCGGTGAAGAAAGGATGGCAGGCCGCGCAGATGCCGATCTTGACGCCTTTGCGGGTCGAGCGGGTGTGGTAGACCGCCCCGCAGGTGCAGGTGATCGTCGTTTCGGCGTAGTCGGGATGCAAATCGGCTTTCATGGAAAGAGGATCGCCGAAAGTAGCGGATTGTCCCGCGGAGGCAAGCAAAACCCTTCAAAAGCGGCCTTTGCCGCCGGGGTGGCTTGGGCTAGCCTGAAGTTGATGGAACACTCGGCCAAATGGTATTTGCGCAAGCATGAGGATGGGGAGGTCTTTGGACCGGTCGATTTCGCCAAACTGAAGGACTGGGCACGGGCTGCGCAGGTGTCGCCGCTCGACATGGTCAGCGACGACCGGACGAACTGGGTCAAGGCGCCCATGTTGCAGGGCCTGCACATGGATTATCTCATCCAGCTGGGCGACGAGAGCTACTACGGCCCGACAACCGAGGAGGCGGTGCAGGAGTTCCTGCGGCTCGGCGAGATCCACGCCGAGACCACCCTCATCAATTGCTGCACCGGCGCGGAGACGACTTTGCGCGCAAGCGGATTTTTCCAGGGACTGCCTCCGCCGATGGAAGAAATCGCGGCGGGCGAGCCCGGGCGCCGCACCATCCGCCAGAATCTTCAGCAGCGCATCCGCGAACTCGAGTTGCTGCTTGTCGAGAAACGCCAGAAGCTCGAAATGGCCGAGGTGCGCATCCGGCAACTCGAGCGCCGCTTGCAGGATGGCGGCCTGCGTCCCGATTGAGCGCCGCGCCTCCCAAGGAGCGTCTCGACGTGCTTCTCGTGCGTCGTGGCTTGTGTCCCTCGCGCGAAAAGGCGCAGCGCCTTATCATGGCCGGGCAAATTTTCAGCGGAGGGACGCGTTTGGAAAAAGCATCGCAAACTTTCGCCGGGGACGCGCCGCTCGAGGTGAGGGAGGGGGATCGCTACGTGGGGCGGGGCGGACTCAAGCTGGAGCGCGCGCTGGAGCGTTTTGCCGTCGATCCTTCGGGCATGGTTTGTCTCGATGTCGGAGCCTCCACCGGCGGTTTCACCGATTGCCTCCTCCAGCACGGCGCCTCCAAGGTCTACGCCCTCGATGTGGGGCACGGCCAATTGGATTGGAAAATCCGGAGCGACCCGCGCGTCGTTGTCATGGAGCATTGCAACGCCCGCCACCTGCAACCGGGCGACCTTCCCGAAAAAGTGTCCCTTGCCGTGGCCGATGTGAGCTTCATCTCGCTGACTTTGGTCTTGCCGCCGGTGACGGGTGTTCTTACTGACGGCGGCGTGATTCTGGCCCTGATCAAGCCGCAGTTCGAACTCTCCCGCCAAGAGGTCGGGCGCGGCGGCGTGGTGCGCGACGACGAAGCGCGCGCCCGGGCCGTGGAAAAAATACGGGCCTTCGCCGCGGAGCGCGGCTGGCAGTGGGGCGGCGTGACCGACTCCCCGATCACCGGCGCCGACGGCAACCGAGAGTTCCTCTGCCTCATGCGGCCATGAAAGTAGGCATCCTCGCCCGCATCGACAAACCGCAGGCTGCGCCTCTCGTGCGGTCGTTGCGCGATGCTTTGTCCGCCCGCGGCGTCGAAACCGTTCTGGAAAAGCGCACCGCCGGCCTGGTGGGCGACGGCGGCTTGGATGAAAACGCGCTGGCCGAAGCCTGCGACACGGTCGTTGTCCTTGGCGGCGATGGCACCATTTTGCGCGCGTTGCACCGCATGCCGGGAAAAGTTCCTCCCATCTTCGGCATCAATCTCGGATCGCTCGGCTTCCTCACCGGGGTGAGCAGCGAGGATTGGCTCCGCGCGGTGGAAAGCATCGTGGCCGGCGATTATCAACCGAGCGCGCGCACCCTCTTGCGTGTCGAACTCGAGCGCGGGGGCCGTGTCGTGGAAACCTTCCGCGGTCTGAATGACGCGGTGGTCAGCCGCGGCCATCATTCGCAGCTGATCAAAATCGCAGTGCGCGTCGATGGCGAAGAGCTTTGCGTTTACAATGCCGACGGATTGATTGTCGCCACCCCGACGGGGTCGACGGCCTATTCCATGTCGGCCGGCGGCCCTCTCCTTCTCCCCGACAGTTCTTCGTTTGTCCTCACGCCGATCTGTCCGCATGTCTTGACCAGCCGCTCCGCCGTGGTTCCGGACAGCGCTTTCCTGGAACTGCGTTTGGTGGGCGACGCGCCCGGGGTCACGGTGAATGTCGACGGCCAGGAGATCCGCGAACTCGGTCCGGCCGACGTGCTCCGCGTTTCCCGCGCCGCGGAAAAGCTGCAACTCGCCACCCTGCCCGGGCGCACATTCAGCGATTTGCTGCGCGAGAAGCTCAAATGGAGCGGCAGCAACGTATGAGCAGCCGCCTCGTCGATCCCTCCCGCGTCCGGCCCGACCTTGCCGCCACTTCGCGCGACGGGGCCGTGTCGTCGGTCGCGGAGCTGCTGCGCGGCGACCCGCGCATCGGTTCGTGGGATGCGTTCCGCGCGTCGATCGGACCCAAGCAGATCGTCGACCTCAAAGGCCGCGTTTGTCTGGCCCACGGCCGCGACGAAACGGTGCGCGATCTTGCGCTTGCCGCGGGTCGCTTGCCGGCGGAGGCGGACCCGTGCCTGCCGCGCTACGTCTTTGTCTTCGCCATTCCTTTCGCCATGGCCGAGGAATACCTGCGTGCGGTGGGCGCGCTCGCCCGCGCCTGCGGCGAGGAGAAGAGCATGGCCGCGCTGGACAAAGCAGCGACGCCGGACGACTTCGCCGAGGCGCTCGAGGAACTTCTCGGCTGACCGCCCACGCCGCTCTTGCCGTGCAAGCAACGAGGCGGCAAATTCCCCCGATGCCTCTCGTCTCGGTCCAGAACCTGCGGACTTGGTTTCCCGTGCTCGGCGGCATCTTCCGTCACAAGACGGGCGAGATCAAAGCGGTGGACGACGTCAGCTTCGACATTGAACCGGGCCAAACCGTCGGTCTGGTCGGCGAAAGCGGCAGCGGCAAGACAACGGTCGGCCGCACCATCTTGAAACTCACGCCGGCCACCTCCGGCCGCGTGCTCTACGATGGTCGCGACATTTTGCCGCTGGGCGAGGCCGAATTCCGCCCCTTGCGCAAGGACCTGCAGATGATTTTCCAGGACCCGTTCGGCTCGCTCAACCCGCGCATGACCATCCACGCGATCCTGGCCGAGCCGCTCGAAATCCATTTCCCCGAAATGACCAAAGACGAGCGCCGCGAACGCGTGGCCGAACTGCTGCGCCTCGTCGGCCTGCCGGCCGACGCCATGGGGCGCTATCCGCACGAATTCAGCGGCGGACAGCGCCAGCGCATCGGCATTGCGCGCGCTCTGGCCGTGAAGCCGAAATTCATCGTGTGCGACGAGCCGGTCAGCGCGCTCGACGTGAGCGTGCAGGCGCAGATCGTCAATCTCCTGCAGGACCTGCAAGAACAGCTGGGCATCGCCTATCTTTTCATCGCGCACGACCTTGCCGTGGTGAAGCACGTCAGCGACCATGTCGTCGTCATGCACCGCGGCAAAATCGTCGAATCGGCGCCTTCGGACGCCATTTACGGCGACCCGCAGCACGACTACACCAAGAAGCTTCTCTCCGCCGTGCCGCGTCTGGCCGCCTGAAATTCCCGTGAGCTCCGCCATCCGCAAAATCGCCCTCCTCAACTGGCCCCTGCTCCTTCTTGTCCTGCTCCTCGCCGCCTTCGGGATTTTCGCCATCTACAGCGCCACGTGGATGCGCGACCAGGACTTCTGGAGCCGCCAGTTGATCTGGCTTCTCGTCGGCCTGGTGATTTGCGCGGTGGTCTCGTTCCGCAGCTACGAATGGGTGCGTGTCGGCGCGGTGCCGCTTTATATCGCCGCGGTTCTCGCGCTTGTTCTCACTCATTTTTTCGGAGCCAAGGTCTACGGCGCGCGCAGCTGGCTCGACCTCGGAATCCTCAACTTCCAGCCGTCGCAGCTGGCCATCATCGCCTCGATCATGGTGCTCTCGGTTTTTCTTTCCAGTTTCGAGGAGATGCCCGCGCCTTTGCGCATCGCGGTGTGCGGGATCATCGCCGCCGTGCCCTTCGTCCTCATCCTCATCCAGCCGGACCTCGGCTCGGCCATCACCTGGATGCCCGTTTTCCTGGCCATGCTTTACGCCGCGCGAATCCCCGCCCGCTACCTCATCAGCATGATCCTGCTGGCCGTGGCCGTCATCCCGCTGGTCGTGAATTTCGGACTGCGTCCCTACCAACGGCAGCGCATCGTCACGTTCCTCGATCCGGAACTCGACCCGCGCGGCGCCGGGTGGACGATCAACCAATCGCTCACCGCCATCGGTTCCGGCGGCTGGGAAGGCAAGGGGTTCAAGGCACCCAACACCCTCAACGAGCTCGGGTTCCTCCCGAGCACCATCGTGCACAACGATTTCATTTTCTCGGTCATCGGGGAGCAGCACGGTTTCATCGGCGCCGGCCTTCTGCTGGTAAGTTTTGCCGCCCTCATCGGCCTCGGCTTGCTGGTCGCTCTGCGGGCTTCGGACGACCTCGGACGCCTGCTGGCCGTCGGCCTGACCACCCTCATTTTCACCCACGCCTTTATGAACGTGGGTATGACCATCGGGGTGACCCCGATCACCGGCTTGCCTCTTCCGCTGGTCAGTTACGGGGGATCCTTCTTGCTGGCGGTATGTTTCAGCATCGGGCTTCTCCAGAGTATCTGGGTCCACCGGGCGGGCGCGTCAGCGGGTCTCAGAATTCGCAAGTAGCTGCCGGACATAAACTTGTGTCATTTGGTCCTGGCGGAAGTTTTTTCTCCCCATAGCTTGCGCCGGGTGGGGTTATCCTCCATAGTATCCCGATCCGCGAATGAGTTTTCCACGAACTTTCATTCCGGCGGTCTGCCTCCTCCTTTCCTTGGCACCTGCCGTTCCCGCCTCGACCGAGCCCGGTTTCGAGGAGCAGGCCCTGCGTCTGCGTGAGAGCGTCCTCTTGCGCGTCGAACCGCGCCTGACCCAACCGCCCCGGCAGAGCTCGGCTCACGCGGGCAATTCCCGTCGTTACCCGTGGAAGAACAACATCGTCACCACTGTCTTCTGGATCGGGGAGAGCGCGACGCAAAACAATCCCGTGCCGAACATGAAGAGTTCTTGGGACGTCAACTGGAAGAGCAGCTTCGGGGGCTTTGATGACCCGGATCCGCGCGCCCGGCACAAATCAGAATATCGGCCGGCACGCTTCATTCCGCGCCAAAATCCTTTCTACATCGCGCTCCCCTACAACGACGTGACCAAGGGCAAGACCAAGCCCGAGGCCCCGCGCGTCATCCCATGGTTCCGCGAGTCCTTTGTCAAAGCGGGCCAATCGGTCTGCAAAAGCCGCTGGGTCGTCGTCCGCCACCGCGGTCGCGAGGCCTACGGCCAGTGGGAAGATTGCGGTCCCTTCCGCACGGATCACTGGCAATACGTCTTCGGCAACCAACGCCCGCTGCCCAACCTGAACCAAGGGGCCGGACTGGATGTTTCGCCGGCCATCCGCGACTACCTCGGTCTCAAGGGCAAGGACATCTGCGACTGGCGCTTTGTCGAGTTCAGCGAGATCCCGCGCGGTCCCTGGGCCCTCTACGGCGACAACAACACCTTCGTCCAGAAGCGCCGCCGCGGCGACGTGCGCTTTGCCAACACTCAATCCCCCTCGGCAATCCGGCCCAACTAGCGGACCCGACCGGTGGCTGCCTCCGGGCCCCGGATGAATCTTTCCTCGCCATGGAAACGTTTTGCTGTAAAACGCTCTGTTTCAACAAAGATGGTGGCCATTGCTTTCGGGCCGGAGCGCAAGAAACAAGAATTCCCAACTTTTTTTGATGAAGATCATTAGCATCAACGGGGAGGACGTCATTCCCGCCATGCCGGCGCCCGCGTGGAAGCCGGAAAGCGACCTTTTCGACAAGTGCGTGGCCTACGATGAACCCGAGAGGGCCCGCGCGCTCGGGATCTATCCGTTTTTCCGCCCGATCGAGGAAATGGACGGCGCCGAGGTTCTTTGCGAAGGCAAGCGCGTTATCATGGTCGGGTCGAACAACTATCTCGGCTTGGCCAACGACCAGCGCGTGGTCGACGCGGCCATCGAGGCGACCCGCAAATACGGCCTCGGCTGCACGGGATCGCGCTTCCTCAGCGGGAACCTCATCATTCACGAGCAGCTCGAGGAGGCTCTGGCCGACTACATCGGCAAGGACGCCGCCCTGCTTTTCTCCACCGGTTACTTCGCCAACCAGGGTGCGCTGACCTGTTTGTTCGAGGACGGCGACTACATCCTTTGCGACAAAGAGAACCACGCCAGTCTGATCGATGGCTGCCGCATGTCGCCGGCCAAGATCATTCCTTTCGCCCACAACTCGCCCGAATCGCTCCGCCGTCGCCTCGCGCGCTTGCCCAAAGAGGCGGGCAAAATGGTGGTGATCGACGGCGTCTTCAGCATGTCGGGCGACATCGCGCGTCTCCCCGAGCTGATGACCGTGGCCGAGGAATTCGGCGCCAAATTTTATGTCGACGAAGCCCACGCGCTCGGTGTCATAGGGCCCGACGGCAAAGGCTCGGCCTACCATCACGAGGCGGCGCACCGCGCGGACCTCGTCATGGGCACTTTTTCCAAATCGCTCGGCTGCATGGGCGGCTTCCTCGCCGGCGACGAAGACGTGATCAAATACGTCCGCCACAAAGCCCGTTGTTTCATTTTCACCGCGTCGCCCACGCCCGCCGTGGCCGGTGGTGTGCTCAAGGCCCTCGAGATCATGCAGGAAGAGCAGTGGCGCATCGTCAAGTTGTGGGAGAACACCCGCCGCATGCACAAGGGCTTCCGCTCCCTCGGGTTCCACATCGGCACGACCGAAACGCCCATCGTTCCCATCCTTGTCGGCGACGAGCAGAAAGCCTTCTTCTTCGCCCAGCACCTGTTCGACAACGGTATCTTCGCCACGCCGGCCATCTATCCGGCCGTGCGCCGCGGGCAGGCCATCATTCGCACCAGCTACATGGCCACGCACACGCCGCAGCAACTCGACTACGTCCTCGAAACCTTCGAGCGCATCGCCCGCGAACTCCGTATCTTTGAAGACGATGCCTACCAGCGCGCCGCCGGGGAAATCCCCCAGAGGCATCACGATAGTCCCTTGCCGCACCCGGCGAGAACTGCGGCGGTTTGAGCACGCGGCCGAGGATGTCCTCGGCTCCTCTCCGCAATTCGTTCCGCCCGTTCCCGGGAGCGTGTCGGGTTTTTTCCGGGAGGATTCGCCTTTCCGCAAAACCGCCGGGGATCTCGCCGCGTTCCTCGCCGTGCGCGACGGACGGACGGTCGGGCGTGTCGCCGCCATCCGCAATCGCCTGCACAACGACTACCACGGCGACCGCACCGGCTTCTTCGGCTTCTTCGACTTCGCCGATGACGATGCGGCGGATGCGCTTTTCCAGGCATCGTGCCAGTGGCTGCGGTCCGCGGGCTGCCTTTCCGCGCGCGGACCGTATTCGCCCAGCATCAACGACTCCTGCGGCCTGCTTTCCGCCGGTTTCGACGATCCGCCCTGCGTCTTCATGCCGTGGAATCCGCCGCGCTACGTCGAGACTTACCGGCGGCTGGGTTTGTCCGAGGTGCGGCGGTTGTATGCTTTTTCCATGGATATGACCGCCCCCGCCGATCCCGCCATGGTGCGGCTCTCGGAGCGCGCGCGCGACAAGAGCGGTCTGGGCACCCGGCCTTTCGACCTGCGCCAGCCGGAAAAAGAACTCCGCATTCTCCAGCGCCTCTACAATGTCACCCTCGACCGCAATTGGGGCTATGTCCCGGTCACGTGGGAAGAACTCGAGCATTCCGCCGCCGGTTTGCGCACGATCGCCGACGAGCAGATGCTTTTCTTCGTCATGCACGGCGGCCGCGAGGTCGGCTACTCCATCTCGCTTCCGGATATCAACGAGTTCCTGCTGCGCTCCAAGTCCTGGCCGCGCGGCTTTGTCCGTTTGCTGCCCATGCTCTGGATGCTCAAGACAGGCCGCCCGCGGAGGGCGCGTCACCTCATCCTCGGCATCGAGCCTGAATTCCGCCGCCGCAGCGGGATCGCCCCTTTTCTTTACCGCGAAACCTTCCGTCATGTCGGCGTGCACTACCCCGTAGCCGAAGTTTCCTGGGTCGAGGCCAACAACGAGCAAATCGTGCGCGGCATCGAAATCCTCGGCGGCCACCGCTCGAAGGAATACACCATTTGGGAAAAGCCGCTTTAAACCCATGCGCCTTCTTGTCACCGGAGCCACGGGATTCATCGGACGCACCATCGTGTTGCGCGCCTTGGCCGATCGTGGGATCGGCGAGGTTGTCGCTCCCGTGCGTTCCCCGGAGAAGCTTCGGGCCCAGTTGGCCCGGGAGGGTGTGACCCACACCGCGAAACTCCGCGTGATCAAAGCCGGGGCCCCGCGCTGGGATTTGCGCGAGACCGGTGCCGTCGACCGCGTGGTCCATTGCGCCGGAGTGCTCTTCGGCCGCTCGCGTGACGAATACTTCCGCATCAACGTCGACGGCACCCTGGATCTCCTCCGCCAGTTGCCCGGTTCACCGCGCGTCGTCGTGCTCTCCTCTCAGTCGGCCGGCGGGCCCACGCCGACGGGTCATCAGGCCAAGAAACTCGACCATCCCGACCGCCCCGTCTCGTGGTATGGCGAATCGAAATTGCACATGGAGGCCGCCGTGCGGGAGGCGGGGCACCACGATGTGTTTTTCCTCCGCGCGCCCATGGTGCTGGGCCCCGGCGACCGGGCCACGCTTCCGCTTTTCCAGATGGTGCGCGGCAAGGTCTGGACCAAGCCCGGTGTGAAGCCGAAGCATTTCAGCTGGATTTCCTCCGACGATCTGGTCGATGCCATCGAGACGTGGTTCCATCGCGGGGCGGGGGAACTCGGCACCGCCCACGTCACCTCGCCGGGCACGATCAGCGATGCGGACCTCATGCTCACCGCGGGCAAGGTGAGCGGGCGCAAGGGCAGGCTGGTGGCTGTTCCGCAATTTCTGCTCAAACCCGTGGCTTTCGCCTCCAAATTCATTCCCGCCATCGGCGAAAAAGTTCCGTCGCTCACGCCCGATCGCGCGCGCGAAATCTGGGCCGATCGTTGGGTCATCGACGGCGCGCCCTTCGAGGAGGCTTCCGGCTGGCGCGGCCGCGCCACGCTCGAGGACACGCTGGCCCGGACCCTTGCATGGCTCCGCCGCGAGCGGTTGGTCTAGATTTTTTTAAAACAGAAGCAAACGAAGGCAACGAAGAGAGGGGGGCGACCGTTGGGTTTTGTCCTTTGTTGCCCTCGTTACCTTCTGTTCAAAGTTTTCAGGCCGGGGCGAAGTCGAGCTGCTGCTTGAACGGATCGACGCGGGCCACGACCACTTCGAGTTTGTCGCCGGCTTTGTAGATTTTCTTCTTCTTGCGGCCGACGAAACGTTGGCGCGCCTGGTCGAAGGTGTAGAAGTCGTCGCCCAGGGCGGAGACGTGGATGAGGCCGCCGGCCATGATGTCGGGCAGTTCGACGAACATGCCGAAGTTGCGCACTTCGAGGACGATGGCTTTGAAGGTCTGACCGGTTTTCTTGGCCAGCTGCTGGCGGAAGAATTCGAACTTCTTCAGGCGCACCGCTTCGCGTTCGGCTTCGGCCGCGTTGCGCTCGGTCGTCGAGATGTGGCGGGCGATTTCGCCGAAGGGGATGCGGCCCTTCGGCTTGGTGTAGCCGCAGATGTCGGAGAGCACGCGGTGGACGATCAAGTCGGCATACCTGCGGATCGGACTGGTGAAATGGGTGTAATCGCTCTTGGCCAAACCGTAGTGGCCGGCCGGCTCGGGCGAATAGCTCGCGCGTTTGAGGCTTTTGAGCAGCGCGGTCTTCAGCGCGTATTCCTCGGGTTGCCCGCGCAGCATTTTGAGGAAGCGGGTCAGCTCCTTGCGCACGGACAGATTCCCGACCTTGTGCCCGTGCATCTGCACGCGCTCGCGGTATTCGTTGAGCTTGGCCTCGTCCGGCTTCTCGTGCACGCGGTGGATGGCCGCGGCGGGCTTCATGCGGAAGAGGCGCGCCACGGCTTCGTTGGCCGCGAGCATGCATTCCTCGATGAGTTGGTGGGAAATGTCGTTCTCGATGCGCTCGAGGCGCGCCGCATGCCCCTGCTCGTCCAGCCACACTTTCACCTCGGGAAAATCGAGGTCGAGGGAGCCTTCGTCGAAGCGTTTCTTGCGCATGACCGAGGCCATGGCCCACGCCTCGTGCAGCATGCGGTCGAATTTGTCGGCCGGCGCGGCCTGCAGACGGGCGAAGGCTTCCTTGTAGGTGAATCGGCGCGCGCTGCGGATGATGCATTTGGCGAAACGCGACTTGCGGATCTTGCCGTCGCGCGAGATCTCCATGAACGCGGCGAAGGTGAGACGGTCTTCGTCCGGTCGAAGGCTGCACAGGCCGTTGCTCAGGGCCTCGGGAAGCATGGGGATGACGCGATCCGGCAGATACACGCTGTTGCCGCGCTTGTAGGCTTCATGGTCGAGCGGCGTGGCCGGAGCGACATAGTGCGAGACATCGGCGACGTGGACGGTGAGCTTCCAACCGTCCTTGGTTTTCTCGACATTGATGGCGTCGTCGAAGTCGCGCGCGTCGTCGGGATCGATCGTCACGACGAGCGTGCCGCGGCAATCCTCGCGTCCGTGCGCGGCGGCCGGCGGCACGGTGTCGGGAAAGGATTTCGCCGCGGCCAGGACGTTCTCGGGAAACTTGGTCGGCAGGTCGAATTTGCGGATGATCGATTCGATGTCGATGCCGGGTTTGTCCGCGGGTCCGAGCACCTCGACGATCTCGCCTTCGGGATTGACGTGGCGGGATTTCCACTCGCCGAGTTTGACCACCACCTTGTCGCCCTGGTTCGGCCGCAGCGGCGGCGCGGGTTGGGGAACGTAGATGTTGTGGACGAAATGTTTGTCGTCGGGCACGACGTGCCAGAAGCGCGCCGATTTCTCCAGCGTGCCGACCGCGGTGGTCGTGCCGCGTTTGAGGATGCGGATGACGCGGCCGCACGGTTGGTAGCCGCGAAAGGGAGGTTGGTCGCGCAGATGCCGCGCGACGACACGGTCACCGGGGAGGGCGGTGGCGGTGTTTTCCGGCGTGAGATAAAATTCGGGATCGCCGGGCTTGTCGCGCAGGAGGTGGGCCGAGCCGTCGCGGTGGGTCTGAATCGTGCCGACAACCAGATCGACATCCGAAGGAATGGCGAACTGGTCTTGGCGCACGCGGACGATTTCGCCGGCCAATTCGAGGTCGTGCAGGGTCTTGGCCAAGGTCGCGGCGCCGTCGCCCGGAGCGAGGCGCAGGCGCGAGGCGATGTCCTGCATGGATGGTGGCGACTGGCGCTGGCGGTGGACCAGGGAAAGAATCTTGGCCGCCAGATCGGGATCGGCCACTCCGGCGGGTATTTCCCGCGGTCCGGGGATGCGGGGAGATTCCGGACGGGGTCTGCTTTTTCCCTGCGGCCGGCGCGCGCCGGAATCTTTCCCTCGTCGGGAACGTTGGTTGGACCTGCTTTTTTCAGCGGCGGGCCGGCGGCGTGGCTTCGGCATGACTAGGAGGCAACATCGGGCCGCAACCGTTTTACTGCAAGACGATTGGCCGGGCCGCGGCTAGAACGAAGGCGTGGCTGCCGTGCGAAGACGGATCAAAACGTGCCCAGAAGCGGATCTCGTCGTCCCGGCGCGATTCCGGACGGGTCGCGACGGGGGCAGCACGATCTGCCCGCGCGCGACATGAAGATTCCCGTTTCCTCGCTGAAATGGGCGGCCATCCTTCTGCTCGGCGGTTGGGGCATCTGGCTCTTTCTGCTCTGGCAGCCCGCGCGGCAAATTGAACTCCACACCGCCAATCTTCTCTCCCGCGCCTCCGGCCGCGATTGGGCCGCGGTGACCGCGATGATCTCGCCCGACTACAGCGATGCGTGGGGCCACGGCCGCGAGGAGTCGATCGGCAAAGCGGACGAACTCTTCAACCACTTTTTCACTCTAAAGATTCTCCCCACCGGTCCGATGGATGTCCGCGTGGCGGGCGGTGCGGGCACAAACAGCGTTCCCCTGGGAGTGTTCGGTTCGGGAACGCCCGTCGCGCACGCGGTGATGGACGAGGTTCGGGAGGCAGGCGGTTATTTCGTCTTTTCCTGGCGCAAAACCGGCAACTGGCCGTGGCAGTGGTCGCTGGTCGAGGCCGGGCACGCGGAATTGGCCGCGCGATATCCCCGCTAGCTCTTCGACCCGACCATGGCAGCGATGAGATCGGCTGTGCGTTCGAAGCCGAGCGTCGCGGTGTTGAGCATCGCGTCGTAGAGAAGCGGATCGTCGATGTCGCGGTCGAAATTCGTTTTCACATAGCGCCGGCGCCCGGCGTCCTCGTCGTGCAGGTATTTCTGCGCCGCTTTGTCGTCGAGGTTGAGATGCGCTTTCAAGTGGGCGAGGCGGACGCTCTCCGGCGCGACCAGGCGGATGTGCACGCCGCCTTTGAGTTTTGCCGTGATGATGTTGCCGCCGCGCCCGACGACGATGGCGCGTCCGATCCGGGCGAGCTTGAGGATCGTGTCGCTCGTGTGATGGAAGATGGTCCACATCGAGGGATGGATCCCGAGAAGTTCGCCGACCAAGGCCTGGATCGTGGTGTCCTTGTCCTCGTGCACGTGCCGGGCGATTTCCTGCGGCAGGTTCTGATCCTCGAGAACTTTTCCGATCAGGTTCTTGTCGAAGACGGTCCAAGGTTGTTCGTCTTTGGCGCATTTCGCGTCGAGCTTGGCGGCGAGCAGTTGCGCCACGGTCTCGGCTCCCGCGCCGGCCTGGCGGGATATGGTGACAAACGGTTGGTGTTGCGTCCCGCCCGCGGCGGCGCGGTCTTTCTGGCTGACGAGGTAGGCGCGATATTTTTCGAAGCTGACGGAATCCGACATACCATCAATCTAACAGACGCCGGTGCGGATTGCGAAGGCGGGAATTTTCCCGAGTGCGTCGGGGATGGACGCCGCTACAAAAAAAAGCGTCCTCGACGGTGAAATTCCTTACGCCGGAACGGGGGCCAGATCGCCGGGGAGAGCGCCGTCCGACTTTTTGTCCCCGGTCCGCACCTGCGGTGCGGCCTCGGCCGGCAGCGGCGGAGGGGGCGGATCGCGGTGCGGAGGGTTTTTCATCTCGCCGTGTTCGATCAAGTCGCGGATCTGCGAACCCTCGAGGGTTTCCCATTCGAGGAGAGCCTTGGCGATGAGGTCGAGTTTCCCGCGGCTGGCTTTGAGCAACTCGGTCGCCCGGGCGTAGGCTTCGTCGATGAGGGACTTCACCTCGGCATCGATGGCCTGCGCGGTGGATTCGCTGTAGTCGCGCATGCGGCTGAAGTCGCGGGCGAGGAAAAGGTGCTCGTCGCCCTCGCCGTATTCGATCATGCCCATCTTCTCGCTCATGCCCCACTGGCAGACCATTTTGCGGGCGATGCCGGTGGCCTGCTTGATGTCGCCGCGGGCGCCGCTGGTCACGTCGCCGAAGACGATGTCCTCCGCCACACGTCCGCCCATGATGACGACGAGGTGGTCGAGAAGTTCCTTGCGGCGCGTGTTGTATTTGTCCTCCTCAGGCAACCACATGGTCGAGCCGAGGGACGGTCCGCGCGGGATGATGGTCACTTTGTGCAGCGGTGCGGTGTGCTCGAGGAGTTCGAGAAGCAAAGCGTGGCCTGCTTCGTGGTAGGCGGTGACTTCCTTTTCTTTTTCGCTGATCGCCATGCTGCGGCGTTCCTTGCCCCAGCGGACTTTGTCGCGGGCTTCCTCCAGCTCGCGGGTCGTGATCGCCTTCAGGCCCTTGCGCGCGGCGAGGAGGGCGGCTTCGTTGATCACATTGGCCAGCTCGGCGCCGGAATAACCGGGGGTTCCGCGCGCGATGACGGCGAGGTCCACCGAGTCGGAGACTTTCACCTTCTTGATGTGGACTTTGAGGATTTCCTCGCGTCCGCGCACGTCGGGCAGATTGACCGTGACCTGGCGGTCGAAGCGGCCGGGGCGGAGGAGGGCGGGGTCGAGAACATCGGGGC
>JAFMJK010000008.1 GCA_017853515.1 Chthoniobacterales bacterium
TGCCAGACGGCAAGCGCTTTCTACGTCCCTGCTTTCTACAGAGATATGTGGGCCGGGATACGAGGACGAAGGACGAATTCAGGCCGGACTGTGGGCAAAAACCGCCAAAGCCCTTAAGGCTCGCGGGTCAAAAGGCTGATATCCCGGGGGTGAACGGTGCACCAAACCTGTTCACCTTCATGGAATTCCGGCCCTGACTCCCCTTCGTTGGCCATGAGAGCCCCAAGTTCCAGACCCCCGTCGGTCACCAGAGTGAGATCGTCGACCGCACCCTTGAAAACCTCGCTGGTAATGCGACCGCGGAAGATATTCTCCGCCCCCGCGGGCGGCTGCCGGTGCAGGTGGATCTTTTCGGGCCGCAGCGAGACGAGCATCTTCGAACCGGGCACCGTGCCGCTCCCGGCGATCCACAATTCGACCCCGCCCTCCAGGCGGCAGAGCAGCTTCCCGTCGCGGCTCTCCAGCACCTCGGCTTCGACAATGTTGGTTTCGCCGATGAAGCCGGCCACGAATTCGGTGCGCGGGTAATGGTAGATCTCGGCCGCTGTGCCGACCTGTTCGATACGACCTTTGTTCATCACCGCGATGCGGTCGGACATGCTCAGCGCCTCTTCCTGATCGTGCGTGACGAAAATGAAGGTGATACCGAGGCGCTTTTGCAAATTCTTCAGCTCCGTGCGCATCTGTGTGCGCAGTTTGGCATCGAGCGCGGAAAGCGGCTCGTCGAGGAGAAGCACCTTCGGCTCGCAGACGATGGCCCGGGCCAGCGCGACGCGCTGGCGTTGTCCGCCGGAGAGTTGGGCGGGCTTCCGATCTTCCATCCCTTGCAGCGAAGTAACCGCGATGTCCCAATCGACGAGCTCTTTGATCCTCGCCGACGACATTTTTTTCATGCGCAGGCCGAATTCGATATTTTCGCGCACGGTGAGGTGCGGGAAAAGCGCGTAGCTCTGGAAGACCTGGTTGACATTGCGCTTGTAGGGCGGGTCGTTCGAGACGTCTTGCCCGCCGATGAGAATCTGTCCCGTCGTCGGCTGCTCGAATCCGCTGATCAGCCGCAGGCAGGTTGTCTTTCCGCACCCGGACGGCCCGAGGAAGGTCATGAATTCGCCTTCGCCGATGGTCAGGCTCACATTGTCGAGCGCGACAAAATCACCGAATCGCTTGGTGACATTGCGGACTTCGACCATGGGATTCATCGGGCTTGGGGAGGACTAAAGATTTTTAAACCAGTTCACCCGGCCGGGCGCGAGGTTGATGTTGATTTGTTTGACCTCGGTGTAGGCCTCGAGGCCGTAGGTGCCGAGTTCGCGGCCGATGCCCGACTGTTTGTATCCGCCCCACGGCGCCTCGTTGAAGGTCGGATGGTAGGTATTGATCCATGTGATGCCGGCGCGCAATTGCTTGATGACGCGCTGGGCTTTGGCGCCATCGGAAGTGAAGACCGCGCCGGCCAGTCCGTAGACCGTGTCGTTGGCCTTGGCGATGGCCTCTTCCTCGGTGTCGAAAAGTTCGACCACGAGCACGGGGCCGAAAATTTCCTCCTTCATGATCTTGGCCTCGGGCGGCACGTCGACGAAGACGGTCGGTTCGACGAAATTGCCCCTGGCCAGAGCGCCCTTGGTGATGCGCTTGCCGCCGCAGAGCAACTTGGCGCCCTCATCGAGTCCGGACTCGATGTAGCCGAGGACTTTTTCCATGTGGGCCCGCGAGACGAGAGGGCCCATCTCGGTCTTTTTGGCCAAACCGTCGCCCACCACGATTTTCCGGCAGGCGTCGGCCAACCGGGGAAGAAACTTCTTGGCGATCTTGCGCTCGAGGAGCAGACGGGAACCCGCGCTGCAGACCTCGCCCTGGCCGGCGAAGATACCGAACATGGCGAACTCGAGCGCCGATTCGAAATCCGCGTCGGCAAAAACGATGTTCGGGCTCTTGCCGCCGAGTTCGAGCGTGACTTTTTTCAGGTTGCCCGTGGCCGCGGTCATGATTTTGCGTCCGGTCACGCCGCCGCCGGTGAAGGCGACTTTGTCCACGCGGTCGCTGGCCGCGAGGGTCGAGCCCACGGGGTCGCCGGGGCCGAGGACGAGATTGGCCGCGCCCGGCGGGAAACCCGCTTTCTCGATGAGTTCGAAAAGTTTCACCGCGGAAACGGGCGTCATTTCCGAAGGTTTCAAAATGCAAGCGTTGCCCGCGGCGAGACCCGGGGCGAGTTTCCACACCGCCATGAGCAGCGGGTAATTCCACGGGATGATCTGCGCGCAGACGCCGATCGGTTCGCGCACGGTCATGCAGACCATGTTGGGGTCGCTCACGCTGTAGGTCTGACCCTGCGGTTTGCTGGCCAGACCGGCGTAATAGCGGAAGCAACCGACGGCATCGGCCGCGTCGTAGTTCGCTTCGCGCAGCGGCTTGCCGTTGTTCTCCGTGTCGATCTTCGCGAACTCGTCCGCGTGTTTCTCGACGAGGTTGGCCAGGGCGAGAAGCTTTTCCGCGCGTTCGGGCCCGGTGCTCTTGCCCCACGGGCCGTGGTCGAAAGCTTTGCGCGCCGCAGTGATCGCATCCTCGGCATCGGCCGCGCCGCTGTCCGTCGCCTTGGCGATGACTCTGTTGTTGGCCGGATTGAGAATGTCCCGGCTTGCGCCGCTCTTCGCCGCGACCCACTTCCCGTTGATGTGGTTCAAGAGGGTTTTCATGACGACATTCTAGCGCGGATCAGCGGGGCCTCCACAAGGCCGCGTTCAAGCAGGCCCAGAGATGCATGATCCAGCCGAGGGTGCCGATGCTGATGAACCAGAGGATGCCGGCGCCGGCGAAAAAAAGCACCGCGGCGAAAAAGCGCCCCTGCACGAGTTGCCCGAGACCGGGGACAAAGAGGCTGGCCAGAGCGGCAATCACGTTTCCGGCCGAGCCTTGTCCCGCAGTCATCTCGGACAATAAAAACCCGCGGCGGCGGCGTGTCTATCCCGCAAACGGCCGCTCACGCGCGAAAAATCCGATCACTTCGGGGTAAAGCGCATGCTCGGCTTCTTGGATGCGCGCATGGAGGGACTCCGCGGTGTCGCCGGGCAGCACGTCGACTTCGGCTTGGGCGATGATGTCTCCCGTATCCACGCCCTCGTCCACATAGTGCACCGTGCATCCGGCCACGCTGTCTCCGGCGGCCAATGCCTGCTCCCAAGCGCGCAGGCCGCGGTGCTTCGGCAGGAGCGAGGGATGAATGTTTATTATGCGGCGCGGGAAAGCGGCGAGCAGTTGCGGCCCGACGATGCGCATGAACCCGGCGAGGACGACCAACTCGACGTGCTCTTGCTGCAGAAGATTGACCATGTTGCGCTCGCTGTCCGGATCGAGCTTCGCGCGCGACTCGCCGGGGTAAACGTATTTGCTGTGCGCGCGGTGCGAGCGGCCGATGGCGAGGATTCCGGCGTCGCGGACATCGGAGGCGACAACCTTGACCTCGGCCGGCAGGTGGAACTCGTGAATGCCGCGGAATATCGCGTCGAGATTGGAGCCTTTGCCCGAACCGAGAACGCCGAGGCGCAGTTTTTCCCCGGCACTCACGGGCGCGTCATTTTGCCGAGCAGCGCCGTGGTAGAACGTCCCGGCACGAGGGAGAGGATTTCTATTTCCGCACCGCAAGCCTCGAGCGCGCCCCGCTCTTCCGCATCGAGCGAGTCGGGTGTGTAATCTCCCCCTTTGGCGTAAATGTGCGGCCGCACCGCACGGAGCAATTCGGTGGCGCGTTTGCCGTCGAAGATGACGACATAGTCGACACACCCGAGGGCGGCGAGAACCTCGGCACGGTCGTCCTGCGCGTTGAGCGGCCGCCCGTCGCCTTTGAGTTCACGGACGGAACGGTCGCTGTTCAGACCCACGACCAACGCATCGCCCAGCGCGCGGGCTTGCTGCAGGTAGCGGACGTGCCCTGCATGGAGCAGATCAAAACAACCGTTGGTGAAGACGAGACGGCGTCCCCCGGCGTCCAAGCGGTCGCGGACAGCGGACATCTCCCGCGCATCGACAATCCGTCCCTGGTGCATGCGTCCGAAAATCGCATCCGGACCGACATTGCGCAACACCTTGCGCGGCGCTTAGAGTGAGGCGATGCGCATCGCGCGAGTCGCCGATCCTGAAGGACGCTGTTTCCACGCGTCACCCGCGGAAGATGAAAGCACCTTCCGGGAGCTGCGGGGATCGTGGTCGGGCGGATTTTCGGAGACCGGACGCCTCATTGCCGGCGCACGCCTTCTCGCCCCGATCATCCCCGTCGCCATCTATGCCGTCGGGCTCAACTACCGCGACCACGCGACCGAAACCGGCGCGCCCATCCCGGAGTATCCGGTGCTTTTTTGCAAAAATCCGCGTTCCTTCATCGGCCCCGGAGAGGCGATCAGACTGCCGCGCCGTTTGCGCAGCGACGAAGTCGATGCGGAAGCCGAGCTGGCGGTGGTGCTGGCGCGCGACTGCCGCAATGCCACGCGGGAAAACGCGATGGACTTCGTGGCCGGCTTCACCTGCGCCAATGACGTGAGCGCGCGCGACTGGCAGAAAAAACGTTCGGGCGGACAATGGTGCCGCGCGAAATCTTTCGACACGTTCTGTCCGCTCGGCCCCTGGGTCGTCACGCCCGACGAATTCCCCTCGCCGCTGCATCTGTCCATCCGAGGACGACTGAACGGAGCAACGATGCAGGAAAGCAACACCGCGCAGATGATTTTCGATGTGCCGACGCTGATCGAGTTTCTCAGCGGCGACACGACGCTCCCGGCCGGCAGCGTGATTCTGACCGGCACGCCGCACGGCGTCGGCATGGCGCGCAAACCTCCGGTGTGGCTGCAGCCGGGCGACCGCGTGGAAGTGGAAATCGAGAGCATCGGGACCTTGGCCAATCCGGTGGTCGAGGGCGACTCGTGAAAACCGCCGCTGTCCTCCCGCGCGGCGCCGCGGTTTCCCAGGATGCGCCTCCGGCCTGTCCCGTGGCGCGGCTCGCCGCGCTCCTGCAGGAAGAGCCGCGACTCGAGGCCGTGGCTTTCAATCCCTCGACGCGGCGCCTCTCCATCGCCACGCTCGGCGGGGACAAGGACGGATACCTGGCGCGCCGCGTGACCGAGGCCATGCTCGCCAGCCACGAGCCTTGTCCCCATTACCGACCGGAAGGATGCGGCGTTTGCGGGGTCAAACCGGAAGGCATACCGGGCGGCGCGAGGATTCTCGTCTCCGAAAAACTCGGCACGACCCTCGTGCGCAAGGCGACTTGCGTGACGGCGATTTCGCTCTGGCAATGGGTTAAGCTCGTCTGGCCCGCTTACGCTCCGCGGCAAGAGGGCACCATCGAGGAACACAGCGAGGACGAGTGGAAAACCATGGCCGCGCTGGCCGCGGGCTGCGCGGTTTTCGGGCTCGCCGGCTGGGCGCTCGACGCGGCGCAGGCACCCTGGTGGGCCGCGCTGGCAGCGTACGTTCTCGCTTATCTTTGCGGCGGCTGGGATGCGGCCGGGGACGCATGGGACCGCATCAAGCGCGGACAACTCGACATCCATTTTCTCATGCTGGCCGTGGCGGCGGGAGCGGCGGCCATCGGCGCATGGCGAGAGGGAGCGCTCCTGCTGTTTCTTTTCTCCGCTTCCGGCGCGATGGAACACTATGCCATGGGCCGCACGCGCCGCGAGATCGGCGCGCTGTTGCGCGGAGCACCCAAGACGGCGCTGGTCATCGATGACGGCAAGGAAAGCGATGTGCCGGTCGACGACCTCGAACCGGGCATGGCCGTGCGCGTGGTGGCGGGCGGACAAATCCCGGTCGACCTCACGATCACCAAGGGTCGTTCGGAGTGCGACGAGTCGAATCTGACCGGCGAATCGGTGCCCGTGCCGAAGTTGCCCGGCGACACCGCGCTGGCCGGCACGATCAACCTGAGCGGGATGATCGAAGGGAAAGTGCTCCGCCCGGCGACGGAGAGTTCGCTGCAAAAAATCATCCGCCTGATCCGCGAAGCGCAGGCGTTGCGCGCACCTTCGCAGACGTTCACCGACAAATTCGGGACGACGTACACGTGGACCATTCTCACGGCGTGCGCGGTCATGTTCTTCGTCTGGTGGCTTTGGACCGGATTGCCGCCGTTCTCCGACGAGGGCCCGCAACGCAGCGCATTTTACCGCGCGATGACACTGCTCGTGGTCGCATCACCCTGCGCACTGGTGTTGTCGGTCCCGTCGGGAATTCTCTCGGCCATCGCCGCGGGGGCACGGCGCGGCATTCTCTTCCGCGGGGGCGCGCCGATCGAAAACCTGGCGCTCGTCAATGTGGTCGCGCTCGACAAAACGGGCACGCTGACCTCGGGGCAACTCAGCCTCGCCGGGATCGACCTGATCCGCGGAACGGAAGCGGAACTGCTGGCCGCGGCCAACGCGCTGGCCAGGCATTCGGCCCACCCGCTCTCGCGGGCCATCCGGCGCCTCGCCTTGCAACGCGAAGTGGCCGACATCGCGGCGGACCGCCACGAAACGATTCCGGGGAAAGGCGTGCGCGCCACGATCGCGGGGCGCCCGTGCGTCATGGGGAACCGCGCGTTCGTCTCCGCCGGGAGCGGCATCGCGCTGCCGGAGATACACCACGGCTCGGACTCGGCCGAAGTGTGGGTCGCGGGCGACGGAGCCGTTGGCTGCCTGCGTTTCCGCGACGAGATCCGTCCGAAGACGCCCGATCTTCTTGCGCAACTGAAAAAGCGCGGCATTTCGACCGTCATGCTGACCGGCGACCGGCCGGGCCCGGCGGAAGCGATGGGCAAAGCCGCCGGCGTCGAAGTAGTGCGTGCGGGCTTGCTCCCCGAGGACAAGGTGCGTGCCGTGGAGGAATTGAAAGACGGCGGCAAAAAGCGCGTGGCCATGATCGGCGACGGCGTGAACGATGCGCCGTGCCTGGCCGCGGCCGACATCGGCGTGGCCATGGGCGCGCGCGGCTCCGATGCGGCTCTTGAGCAGGCCGAGGTCATCCTGATGAACGACAAGTTGGAGAATTTCGTGCTCGCACTGGATTTGAGCACGCGGGCGCGCCGCGTCATCTGGCAGAACATGGCCGTGGCTCTCGGCACGGTGGGCATCATGGTGCTGGCCACGTTCGCCTTTCCCGTTCCCCTCGCCCTCGGGGTGGCCGCGCATGAGGGCAGCACGGTGGTGGTCGTGCTCAACAGTCTGCGCCTGCTCTTTTTCCGGCGCGCCTGACAAGGCGCCCCCGCGTTGTTACTTTGCCCTCGCATGTCCTGGCGGATCTTCACGCACCACGCGCTCAAGGGGGCGCTGCGCTCGGTCCAGTTGCTCCTCTTTGTCGCGGTGCCGGCCGTGATCCTGTGGCTGCAGTTCGTCGGATTGCCCGGTTTCCTCCGCGGGCCCGTGGTCGACGCGGCGCGCCAGGAAGGTCTCGACCTCGATTTCTCGCGGATGCGCGTGAGCATTTTCCAGGGCCTCGTGCTGGACGATGTGCGACTCAGCGCGAAAAGCCTGCCGCCGGACAATGAACTCGCTGTGGATCGCGCGTCCATCGCGGTCGACTGGCGGCAGCTGCTGCAGGGAAAATTCGAAATCAGCGCGCTCGAATTGCGCGGAGCGCAGGTTTACCTGCCGGTGGCCGCGGCCGACGGCGTGACGCGTTCGTTGCGCGTGACCAAGGCGCGCGGGCGTCTGGCCTTGGCCGACGGCATCATCAGCATTCCCCTCGCCCGCTTCAATCTGCAGGGCATCGAGGTCACGGCCACGGGCCAAATCGCGCTGCAGGGGGAAGCAGCGCCGCAGCAACCGCCGTCGGATTTGCTTCCGCCCGAGGCGGCGCGCGCCATCGAGTGGCTCGAGGCGGTGGACTTCGGGAGCGCCGCGCCCACGCTTTCGGTGGAATTCAGCGCGGGCGGCGGAACGGCGGGCAACTGGCAACTTCCGGTCGTGCGCTTCGAGGCGCCGCGCGCCACGCTGGGCAAAGTGTCGCTGCAGGACGTGCGGCTCGAGGCTTCCTTCGTCGAAAGGGTTTTCGAAATGCGCCGTCTCTCCGCGCGCGACGACAAAGGCGGATCGTTCGAGGCGAGCGGCCGCTGGCAGTCGGCCACGGGCGAAGCGCAGGCCGACATGGAGTCGAGCCTCGACCCGGCAGGATGGCTCGCGGAATTCCTGCCGTCGCCGCGGTGGGACGATCTGGTCTTCGCCGAGCGGCCGGTTGTCCGGGCGACGCTGTCGGCCAGTGCGGAAAAACCGCGGCGCATCCAGATTCTCGGCACGCTGGAGAGCGGCGCATTCGGCTACCGCGGCCTGACATTCGGCGATCTGCAGAGCGGCTTCGTCTGGCGCGAAGGCGGCGAGTTTTACGCGGACAATATTTCGCTGAAGACACCGAGCGGTCCGATCAAGGCGTCGGTCATGGTGCGTCCGGACGACGCGCGCGTGCGCATCGACTGCCGCGCCAACCCGCTGCCGCTGCTGCCATTGGTCGGGCCCAAGGCCAACGAGAGCGTGGACAAAATGCAGTTGCGGTTCATCGATCCCCCGGTGATCGAATTGGAGGCCCGCGGGACGAAGCTCGACCCCGCCGCGATGCGCGCCACCGGAAAGCTGCAACTCGGCCGAACCAGCATCCACGGATCGGAGATGGAGAGCGCGACGGCCGATGTCGCCTTCGAGAATCTCGCCCTCACGTTCACCAACATGAACGTGAAACGCCCCGAGGGGGCCGGCACGGGAACTTTTGTCTACGACTTCGGTCGCCAGCAGGTGCGCTTGCAGGATATCCGCAGCACGATGACACCGTTCCACGTCCTGCAGTGGGCCGATCCCAATGTGGCCCGTGAAACCGAGCCCTACCGTTTGAAGGGTCCACCGCTGGTCAATGTGAGCGGAACCATCGGACTGAAAGATACGTCGTTGACCGACCTGACCGCGCAATTCGACGCACCGCAGGGACTGGAATACGATTTGCTCGATCGCACGCTTTCCTTCGGTTCGGCGCGCGGAACGTTGCGTTTCAAGGGACGCGAGATCCTCGTCGATGTGCCGGCCGCCCGCCTCTACGGAGGCAACGTGCGGCTCGACGCCACCGTCGCCGTCGGACAGCCCGGCGCACGGCAGCAAATGACCGTCAATCTCGACCGCGTGAACTTCGAGACATTGACGCGGCTATACTTCGACTATCAGGACTCGAAGGGACTGGTCAGCGGCCGCTACGATTTCAGCTTCGTGCCGGGGAAGGCGGAACTCATGCGCGGCCAGGGCGATCTTCTCGTCGAGGACGGCAATGTCTTCGCCATTCCGGTGCTAGGACCGCTCACCTTCCTGCTCGACTCGGTGATCCCCGGCGCGGGCTACCAGACGTCCCGGCGCGCGACGTGCGACTACACCGTGGCGAACGGCGAGATACGCACGGAGAACCTCGACGTGCAGGGCCAGGGGTTCGTCATGATCGGGAAGGGATCGCTCTTTTTCATCGAGGACCGCATGGACTTCGGCGTGCGGGTCAACGCGCAGGGCGTCCCCGGCATCCTTCTCTATCCGGTGAGCAAACTTTTCGAATACGTCTCGGACGGGAAAATGACCGAGCCGAAATGGCGGCCGCGCATCCTCCCGAAAGGCAGCGACCGCGGCGAGGAGAGCGAACCCGATCCCGCCGGAGAGAAGAAAAAAGCGCCTAGCGCAGGAGCAAAACCGAACGGGCGCGCTTGATCGCGTTGGTGATGCGGCGGTGGATGTGCGCCGGCACGCCGGTGAGGCGGCGGGGCAGGATTTTGCCGCTCTCGGTGACGAAGCGTTTGAGCAGTTCGGGATTTTTGTAGTCGATCGCCTCGAGCGGCAGATCGATGCGGCGGCGGGGCATCGGGCGGTTGGCCCGGCGCATGGCCGCGCGGCGTTTGGGTGTCTTCGGTTGCATGTGGGCTGGTTATTTGGTTTCGCGGTGCAGCGTGTGGCGGCGGAGATGCGGATTGTATTTCTTTTTCTCCAGCCGGCCCGGCGTGCGCGGGCTCTTTTTGTTGCGCTTGCTCATGTAGCGCGAAACGGGTTTGCCCTCGGCGGCCGCCTCGGTGCATTCGAGCGTGATGATTTCCTGTGCCATGGTCGTTTACTCTTTGCTTTCCGCCGAGGTCTCTTCCTCGCCGTCTTCCGAACCTTCCTCGTCGAGGGATTCGAAGAGGCGGGCGATCGGTTGGCGGATGCGGGTGAAGCGGTTCTTTTTCTCGATCTCGTTCTGGCACTCCACGGTGAAGCGCGCGAAGGGGCGCGCCTCGAGGCGCGCTTTGGGAATTTGTTTGCCGCTCATCTCGCAAGTGCCGTAGGTGCCGCGGAGGATGCGCTTGAGGGCTTCGTCGATTTCGAAGAGCGCGTCCTGTTCCTGCGAAAGGAGATTGAGCGCGAAATCGCGATCGTAGGCATCGCTGCCGGCATCGGCCTGGTGCAGTCCGTGCGCAGACACTTCATGCGAATCGTGGCCGGTGCGGAGATTGTCGCGGGCCACGCCGGTCATCGAGTCGAGGAGAGTGTCTTTCAGGGCAAGCAGGCGCATCTGCTGCTGCTTGAGCCAGGGATTGAGGCGACGGGATTTGTCCACCGGTTGACCGTAGGCGAGCAGCGCACGCGTGCCGACCGTCGGGGCCTTGGTGGCGCGTCCTTTTTTGCGGACCGGGGCGACCGTGGTCCGGGCGGCGCTTTTCGGCGCGGCCTTCTTCGGTGCAGGTTTTTTCGCCGCGGTCTTTTTCGCGGCAGGTTTGCCCGCCGCGGACTTTTTCGCGGGCTTGGCGGTGCTTTTCTTTTTGGATGCGGCCATGGAAATGGAATTCTGGAAGGGGCGGGGAAGCTACCGACCCCCGGAGGGCGGTGCAAGGATTTTCGGCCTAGGAACCGGGGAGCGGCACGGGGCGGTCTCCCACCTTGTCGGCCGCCTCGGCCGCGGCTTCCTCCTCGCCGGGCGTGTAGGGCCGGCCGCCGACCACCTTCACCCCGCCTTGGTTGTCTTTGACCAGCGTGGGACGGCTCCCGGCCTCAAGGTAGGCCTGCTGGCCGAGAATTTCCCCCGCCAGCCCGAGATGCGTGTAGAGGAACTGCTTGGGCGCGCTGTTTTGCAGCACATGGATCTCGTTGCGCAGATCGAGCAGGACTTCGGGGCGGCCGAAGGTGAGATACGGCCCGAGTTGATACATGGCGTAGATTTTCCCGCCTTCCTTGTCCTCGATGCGCACGTAGAGACGCGTGCTGCGCGAAAGTTTGTGCGAGAGAAGCGTTATGGTGCGGAGTTGCGGCGGACCGTCGTCGCCGGGCACACCGACCACCTCCTGCCAAACCGGCCGGCCGTCGGTGACCTCGACCGTCTCGGGCCGCGAGCTGAAAAATCTTTCGAACGGCGCGGCGTAGACCGTGGCTTTGATGCGGTAGGGTCCGAACTCCTGCAGCGGGAAGAGCGGCGTGAGATTGACCGCGCGGGTCAGCTTCTCGCCCGGAGCGATGGCCACGGGCGCGAGTTCGTAGTCGGGATTGTTCGGCGGGACGGGCCGTCCGTCTCCCGTCTCGATGGTGAAACCGAACCAGCGGTGCTGGTCCGTGTTGTCGAGCACGAGGGGGCGTCCGCTCAGGTTGTCGATCGAGACGACGGCCACGATGGGCTCGTAGAGCACGAAGAGCTTGCGCTTGAAACTCAATTCGATGTTGACCTGCGCGGCGCAACGTTCCGCGCCGGCGAACGCGAGCAGCACGGCGAGGAAAAGGAAACAGCGGGCGAACCCGGGACGGAGCGGCGTCATTTCTGCGGGGTGTCGGACACGGTGCGAAAACCCAGCGCGTCCTGCGCCTGGAGCGGGTCGAGGATGGCGCGACGGCGCGTGATATGATACTCCGCGTTGCCCCAGTTGCCGCCGCGGACGACGGGCACTTCCCCCGCCATTCCGTCCTCCGACGGTGCCCATGTTGCCGTCCATTCCGAGACATTTCCGGCCATACCGTGGATACCGCGCGGGCTTTTGTCGCCTTCGGGTTGGTCCACCGGGGACCAGCGCTTGAAACCGTCCGTGCCGCCGCCTTTTTTCGGATTCGGGTCGAAATCGGTGCCGCTGTTGACGCGCTTGGCATCCTCGTCGTTGCCCCATGGATATTTGCGAGCGTCGGTGCCGCGCGCCGCTTTTTCCCACTCCTGCTCGGTGGGCAAGCGACGCCCCTTCCATTTGGCGTAGGCGTAGGCATCGAACCAATCGACGTTGAAGACCGGCGAATTCACGTCGAGCGGAGCGTCCTTGTATTTCTTCCACCTGACCGCGCGCTTGTAGTAGCCAGGCATCGGCGGCTCGAGCGCGTTGTTGTCCGCCCAATCGAGCGGCACGTGGGATTTTCCCTTGGGCATGTCGGGATGCGCGAACTTCTCCGCTTCGCCCGGATTGGCCTCGAGAAAATCGAGGAACTCTTTGTATTCGAAGATGGAAACTTCGTATCGGTCGATCCAGAAGGCGGGGAGGCTGACTTTTTCGCCATCCTGGTAGGTAAACTCGCCGGCGGGAATCTCGACCAACTTGTTGAAGACGGTTTGCGTGCCGCCGGCGAAGATGCGGAAGAGGGCGAAGACCGCGACGACGAGGAGAAGGAGCGACATTCCCGCGCTGATGAGCAGGCGCTTCTTCTGCTGCTTCTTCGACTGCTCCAGCATTTGTTTCGATTTTTCGGTGCGCGCGGTCAGTTTGCCGGCGTCCTTCGGCGCCGCGGCGGGTTTGGCGGCGGCAACCGCGGCGGCAACCCCGGCCCAATCGGTCTGCCCGGCGGCGAGCGTTTGCGCCACCGTCGAGGCGATACCGCCCTCCTGCGCCAGGGCGGCCACGGTTTCGGCGAAGTTTTTGACCTCGGCCGCCTCGTCGGGCGCGGGCGCGGCGGCCGCGGCGGTATTGACCATGCGCGGCCGCAGCGAGGCGTCCAAGACCAGGTCCGCGGATCCCATTCTGCGGCGAGCCAGACCGTGCTTGGTGAAGTGCACGGAGACATCCGCCGCGGTGCGAAGAGCGGAGAGCAGCGTACGATCGTCGAGTTTGTGTCCCGCGAGGCGGTAGGCCTCCAAGGAGTAGCCGGGAACATAATCGGACGAATAAAAGCAGCGCCCGCCGACTTCGCCCGCCTCGTGCACGGCGAACAGGTAAGGGTGCGAGACAGCGGCCTTGGCCCGCGCGTCAGCCAGGAAAGCGGCCACCGCCGCGGGATCCCGCGCACTCTCTTCGTCCATGAGGTGGAGCACCGCGTGCCGCGACATCGATCCCTGCCAAGCGAGGTATTCGTCGATGCTGTCTTGGTGACGCAGATGCTCCTGCACGTGGAATCCGCCGAACTCGTAGGTCTGCGGAGCGGAAACCGGCGCGCCGAGGGCCGCAGCCAATTTCGCGGCATCGACCGGCTTGGGCAGGACGGCGGCACCGCCCACGCGGTCCTGCTGCGCGGAAAGATCGTAGCCGGTGACAAAAACCGTCCGCATGGCGGGAAACTCGGTGACGAGCCTGTCGCGCAAAGCGAAACCATCCATCGGCTCCATGACCACATCGGTCACAAGAATATCCGGCCCTTCGGGCCAGGCGCGTGCCTCGCGCAAAGCATCGCCGCCGGTGGCCGCGGTGCGGATGTCAAACGTGCCGGTCGGGGCAAGAATCTCGCGCCAAGCTTCGACCAAGCCCGGCTCGTCGTCGACAAGGAGAATTTTCATCGCGCTCCGCCGGCACCATCCCCACCGGATGGCGCTGGCAACTCATTGAGTGGGGCCGGGAAAAGCTCGAGGAGATCGGCAGGTTCGGCGCGTGTCTCCTGCAGCTGGCCGCGGTGATAGATGTTCACCATGTATCCGTAATAGTCCGGCGGCGGGCCGCCATCGGGCCCGATGCGCGGCACCTCGTATTTCACCTCGAGAATTTCCACTCCGTCGCTCTTCCAGTCGACCGGTGTGGTGAACCACATCGATTGCACGCGGCTCATCGTCGGGACGATCTCGCCATCGAGCGTTTCGTAAAAAGTGACGTTGATGCGGACATCGCGCGCGTCGATCGGTTCGCCCGGCCGCGCCTTGACCGCGAGACGAAGGTCCTTCACCGCACCATCGTTGCCGCCGTCGATTTTGAGGTCGACCACCCCGAGCGACGATCCGGGCTGGAGTCCGTTCTGGTCGCGGACCTCGAGGCCCTCGCCGGCGGGCGTCGGATTGCGTAGCAGATTGAGACGCACCTCGGCGACCTCGGAGAGATTGCCCGCGGCGGGGCCGAGCGCGACAAGCTTCTGCCACGTGTCGGCGGCCTGGGCGGTCTGGCCGAGGCGCTCGTGCAGCGCGGCGATACGCGAGAGCATCGTTGCGTCGGTCGGCTGCATGGCGAGCGCCTGCTCGAGCGGGGCGAGCGCATCGGCGGGCGACGCGCCCGCCTCGAGCTTGTCGGCCTCGGCGACGAGTTCGACCAACCTGGCTTGAAGCGCGGATTTTTCGCCCTCGGAAACTTCCGGAACCGGTGCGGGCGTCGCGGCCGGAACAGCGGCAGCCGTCGGCGTCTCCGCGGCACCGTAGGCCTGCTTGAAGTTGGGACCAAAGTAAACCAGCACGGCAACCAGCTGCGCGACAGCGGCCACACCCAGCAAACTGGCCGCAACGATGAACGTGGTGCCTAAAGGCGTCTTCATGCAAGGGTGAGAATGCGGGGGATACGGGCGCGCGTCAACGACCGGCGACTCAGGGCGTGATCACCTCGAAGGAACGAACGCGGCCGCGCGAGAGCAAAAGGACCGCTCGCTGGTCCGGAGGCAAAGCGGCGGCGGCGGCGGCAAATTCCTCCGGCGTGGCCACGGGATCGTCATTGACCTGCTCGATGACATCGCCCGGCTGCAGCCATCCTGCCGCGGGGCTCCCGGGGTCGACCAACTGGACCATCACGCCCTGGATGCCGTCCGGCAGGCGATAGCGGGCGGCGAGTTGCGGAGTTACGGGACGGACCGTCACTCCGGAGAGCGCCCCGTTGCGGACCACTTGCGGCACGACTGGCACCGGGGAGGGCGCCAACGCGCCGGCCGCCGTCTGGCCTTGCTCGACGATCGTCACGGGAACTTTGACGGTCTGGCCCTCGCGCAAAATTTCCACCTCGGCCTGCTGACCTACGTTCGCCTCCGAGACGCGCTTGCGCAGGTCGCGGTAACCTCCGATTTCGCGCCCGTCGAACTTCACGATGAAGTCACCCCGCCGGAGGCCCGCCAAGGCAGCCGGGGAATCCGCAAACACCGCGTCGATCAAAGCACCGCGGTCGTCGGGCAGACCAAGCCGGCGCGCCGTGCCCGCGTCCAGCGGAAGCATGACCACGCCCAGGTAAGGGCGCAGCACGCGGCCGTGCGCGAGGATCTGTTCAAGGACACGCTTGGCCGTGTTCGAAGGTATCGAGAAGGCCACACCCTGGTTGCCACCCGACTCCGACTTGATGCTGTTGTTGATAGCCACGACTTCGCCGTGGATGTTCACCAATGGTCCGCCGGAGTTGCCGGGATTGATCGGCGCATCAGTCTGGAAAAACTCGTTGACCGATTCGCTCGAGGCGACGCGGTCGCGCGCGCTGATGATGCCCATGGTCACGGACTCCTGCAGTCCGTAGGGCGCGCCGATGGCGAAGACCAATTGTCCGACGCGCACTTTTTCCGAATCGGCCAGCCCGAGAGGGCGCAACCCCGGCGCGTCGATTTTCAGAATGGCGATATCGGATCCAGGATCCGCACCCAGCACCTTGCCGGGCAGGCTTTGGCCGCCGCTCAACGTCACCAGCACCTCGGCCGCGCCGTCTATGACATGGAGATTGGTGATGATATGCCCCTCCTCCGAGACGATGACGCCCGAACCGGTCTCGGCGATCGGCTGGCGCCGGCCGAAGCCGAAATACTGGCGGATGAGCTCTTCGCGGGGATCGACCGCGGGGTTCTTCAGCGCGCTGATGCTGACCACGGAGGGAATGACAGCCTCGGCCACGCGTCCGAGTTCGTCGTTCAGCGCGGTCAAGCCGGGAATGTGCGCGGCGCCGACGGCCGGTTTGACCTTGGGCAGAACGCTCTCGATTGCGGCGGAACCATCGCGCGGCAGCCCGCTCTGGCCGCTTTTCCAAGCGTAAAGGCCGGCCAAAGCCATGGTGATGATCAGAACGAAGAGAAGAAACTGCAGGAAACTTTTCATCGTGGCACAGGGCGGTCAGGCGGCCGCGCGGCGCAGGGCGTCGGCATGGAGCCAATCCCAAAGGCGGTCGATCGATTGCCCGACACGGCGGCGCGCGGCGGCTGTTTCATCGGGGGTGAATTTCCGCCCCGTTGCCGGTTTTTCAACCCCGAAGATGTAATACTTAATCTTCGGCTCCGTGCCGCTCGGACGCACCGCGCAGCGGCGTCCGTCGGCCAGAGTATAAATGATCATGGCTTCGGCCGGAATGCGCTCGCCTTCGATGTCGTGCACGATGTCGGTGGCGAAGTTGTCCATTTTCACCACGCGCGACCCGTCCATCTCGGCCGGCGGATTGTCCGCGTAGGACGCCGCCAGCTTGCCGATCGTCGCCGCGCCCTCCGCGCCCTCGAAGACAAGCGACTCGCCGCGCTCGAGATGCACGCCGAGCGTGGCGAAAATGTCATCGAGATATTCGACGGCGGTCATGCCGCGCGAACGCGCGTAGGCCACCACCTCGGCGAAGGCGGCGACGGCCGCATTGGCGTCCTTGTCCCGCGCGAAGTCGGACAGCGTGTAGCCGTAGCTTTCTTCCCCGCCCATGACGAGAAACGACGAGTGCTCGAGCCGCAAGCGGCGCGTCTCATCCTCGTCGAGATGCGGATAGTCGCGCCGCAGGTCGGCGGGGATCGCTTCCTCGTATTGACGCAACTTGGCCGCGTTGTATTTGAAGCCGGTCAAGGTATCCACGCAGCGCAAGCCGAAATGCCCGGCCACCTCTTTCTGCAAATCGGTGGTCACGTAGGTCTTGATGATGACGCCGCGCGATTTGTTCGCGTCGTTCAGGATGCCGAGCTCGAACATGCGCGAGGCACGGTAAAAGGCGAGCATGGCGCCGATCTGGTTGCCGGTGAGCAGCTCCATTTTTCCATCGCCACCGCGCACCGCCACGCCCATGCGGTCGTCGTCGGGATCGGTCGCCATGACCAGATCCGCACCGATTTTGTCGGCCAGCTCCATCGCCTTGGTCAGGGCCTCGGCATATTCCGGGTTGGGCGACTTGACCGTGGGGAAGCGGCTGTCCGGCACGAGTTGCTCCGGCACGGCCGTGGCATCGAAACCGAGGCGCTCGAGCAAAGGCATGACGATCGATGCGCCCACGCCGTGCAACGGCGAGTAGACAATTTTGAGATCCTTCTCTTCGGCCACGACGGCGGGATCGAGAACCACTCGCTCGAGGCGGTCGAGATAGGCCCCGTCCATTTCCGGCCCGAGCGAAGAGCGCTCGCCCTGCTGCGCCACGGGGAGCGGTTGGTAATGCGCGCTCTCCACCGCGTTGACCTTTTCGATGATCCCCGTGGCGTGCGGATCGATGACCTGGCCGCCGTCGTTGAAATAAACTTTGTATCCGTTGTAGGCGGGCGGGTTGTGGCTGGCCGTGATGTTGATCCCTGCCGCCGCACCCGTCTGGCGCACGGCAAAACTCAGTTCCGGAGTCGGCCGCGGCTCGGCGAAGACCAGCGCGTCACATCCCAACTCGGTGATGACTTTGGCCGCGAGATCGGCAAATTCGCGGGAAAAAAAGCGCGTGTCGTAACTGATGCAGATTTTCGGGCGGTGCGTCAGCTTCTCGCGCGTCGCCCATTCCTTGACGTAGGCGACCAGACCCTGCGTGGCGCGGCTGATGTTGTAGTAGTTCATCGCGTTGGTGCCCGTGCACGGGAACTCGGGCCGCCCCAGCGCCTGCGGGGTCCCCTTCTCCGCGGCAGTCACCGCCGCCCCGATTGTTTTTCCGCGCAACCCGCCCGTGCCGAAGGCCAGCGTTCGGAAGAACCGGTTGTTCAGCTCCTCCCAGTTGCCGTCCGCGGCCAATTCGCGCACGCTGGCCTCCTCCGGAGCCGAGGGCCCGGCGGCGAGGAATTTTTCGATGTTCGCGCGCGAGGCGGCCAACAATCCGCCATGTGCCTCGCCGGCCTGCAGCACTTCCGACAGATTACTCATAAACAACCGAATATAGACATCCCCCGCCCGCGTGCAAAGCCCCCGGAAAGAGGACCGCGTTGCCGCCGCGGCACGGTCCGCATAGCTTGAGCCGATGAGCACGGCTACATGGAGCGTGAAGAACCGCGTTGCGGTGAACATCTTCACGCTCGTCGTGGTTTTCGCCGGATACTACGCCGCCTTCACGCAGCTGCAGCGCGACCTGTTTCCCGACGTCAGCACCAATTTCATCCAGGTGACCACCCTCGACCCCGAAACGGGCGCACCGGAGGACATCGAACGCACCATCACCGTGCCGATCGAGGAGGAACTGGGCAATGTCGATTACCTCGAAGAGATCCGTTCCATTTCGCAGGACAATTTTTCCAATATCTTCATCGAGGTCGACCCGGCGATCGAGGACATCCAGCCCGTGCTCAACGAGGTGCGCCAGGCGGTGGACAAAGCCAAGGCAGACCTGCCCGCCTCGGCCGAACCGCCGGTCGTCGAGGAGTTCGACATCCCCTTCCCGCTCATCACATTCACCGTTTCCTATCCGCCGGGGTTCGACGTCCGGAAAATCCGTCCCACGCTCGACCGCATCGAGCGCAAACTCAAACTCGTGCCCGGCGTTTCGCGGGTGCTGGTCGACGGACTGGAGCGGCGCGAAGTGTGGGTCGAGATCGATCCCTACCGATTGCGCTCGGCCGGTCTCTCCTTCGCCGAGGTCATGGATGCCGTGGCGGCGAAAAACGTCAACGTGGTCGGCGGACGCCTCGATGCGCAAGGCGGACAGCGCGTTGTCCGGTTGCTCGGCGAGATCACCGAGGCCGCGCAACTCGAGGATCTGCCGGTGGTCAAACGCGCCGACGGCCGCACGATAAAGATCCGCGACATCGCCACCGTAAAAGAGACGACCGAGAAGCCGCAGACCTATGGTCGCACCAACCTCAGACCCGCCGTCACCTACACGCTGGTGAAGAAGAAGGGGACCGACGTCATCCGGACCGTGAGGGAAGCTCGCCGGGTTTTTGCCGGGGAGACCGCGTCCCTGCCGCCGGAAGTCGAGACACAGGTCGTGACCGACACGACCAAATACATCAACACGCGCATCGAAACCGTGACCAAGAACGGCATCCAGTCGCTCATCCTCGTCACCATCCTGCTTCTTCTCTTCCTCGATTGGCGCCTCGCGCTGTTCGTCGCCTTCGGCATCCCGTTTTCCTTCGCCGGCACATTCCTCGTTCTTTATCTCGGGGGCTTCACCATCAACATGCTTTCGCTGTTCGGAATGATCATGGCGCTGGGCATGGTGGTCGACGACGCCGTCGTCATCGGCGAAAATGTTTTCCGGTATTACTCGGAAGGGGAAAGCGCGACACGCGCCGCGGTGCGCGGGGCCCAGGAAGTGATGTGGCCCGTCTTCGGCAGCGTGAGCACGACGGTCGCCGCCTTCCTTCCGCTCATCTGGGGCGAAGGCATCATCGGCAAATTTCTCGCCATTGTGCCGGTGGTCGTCATTTCCACGCTTTGCTTTTCGCTCGCGCAGGCCTTTCTCGTTCTCCCTTCCCATCTGGCCGACTGCCTGCGCCCGATCCGCTCCGCGGCGAGCCGGCGGGCCGCGGCGGCAGCCGACCCGCCGCACGGATGGCGCCGGCTGCGCCATGAACTGGGCTTGAGCTACGAAGAACTGCGCGAAGCGGTCGACCGCATGGTGGGAAAAACGGTCGCGGTTTACGCCCATCTCCTCAATCTCGCCCTGCGCACGCGCTACGCCGTGGTTGCGGTTTTCCTCGCCGCTTTGCTCTTCGTCGGCGGACTCGTTGCGGCGGGGGTGGTGCCGTTCCGCCTTTTTGCCACGGATTTCGCCGACACGATCAACATCAAACTCGAACTGCCCGCCGACTACACGCTCGACCAGACGGCCGATGTCGCCGCGCGCGTCGAACGCGATGTGGTCGATGCCCTGCCCGAGGGCGACTTGGTCGCGGTGATCACGCGCGTCGGCGCCATGTTCGATCCGACCGACCAATTCCTCGAATACGGAAGCAACTTGGCCATGCTCATTGTCGACCTCGACGAGCAGAATCCGGGCTGCCGCAAACCCTCGGTCATCGAGCGGGATCTGCGCCGGGTCGCCGAGTCTTTCCCCGAGGTGATCAACGGCACGGCAAAAAAGGAGGAAGGCGGACCGCCGGTGGGACGCGCGGTGAACATCGAGATCCGCGGCGCGGGCTTCGAGGAACTGAAGAAGGCGGCCGCGGACGTGGAGAAACGCCTGCGCGAACTGCCGGGACTGGTCAACGTGGGCAGCGACCTGCCGAAGGGCAAAACGGAATTCCGCATCCGCTTGGACGAGGACCGCACGGCGCGCGCCGGACTCGACGCAGCGCAAGTCGGGCGCAACCTGCTCGGTGCATTCCGCGGCCTCGAGGCCTCGCGCCTGCGCTGGGGCAACGACGAGGTGATCGTCCGCGTGAAAATGGACGAACGTTACAGCCACGACCCCGAGACGGTGCGCAACCTCCTGGTCAAAGGACCGCGCGGCATGGTCGACCTCGACAGCTTGGCCAAAGTCGAGCGGGTCAGCGGTGTCCCGCGCGTCAAGCGACTCGACCAGGAACGCGTCATCACCGTTTCGGCCGACGTGGATGACCGCGTCACCACGTCGAGCGGGGCCAACGCGCTCATCAAGCCGTGGCTGCCGGAACTGCTGCGCGAAAACCCGGGCATCGACATCGGCCTGACCGGGGAGAACGAGGACACCGAGCGCAGCATCGAAGCGATGAAATTCGCCGCGTTCGTCGCGCTTTTCCTCATCTACGCGCTGATCGCCACCATCACGAACTCGTTTCTGCAGCCGCTGGTTATCATGACCGTCGTGCCGTTCGGCGTCGTCGGCGTCATCCTCGGCCTGCTTTTCATGGGCGAACCGATGGGGCTGATGTCGGTCATGGGCACCATCGCTTTGGCCGGCATCGTGGTGAACAACTCGATCGTCTTCGTTGATTTCATCAACAATTACCGTGCCGGACGCGACCCGGACAGCGCCCGCGTTCGCTGGCACTCCATCGTGGCAGCCGGATGCACCCGGTTCCGTCCCATTTTCCTGACCACCGCCACAACGGTTGTCGGCCTCTTCAGCCTCGCCTTCCTCAGCACCGGACAGGAACAATTCCTCGCTCCCATGGCCCAGGCCATTGTCTGGGGACTGACTTTCGCCACCCTGATCACGCTGGTTCTCATCCCCTGCCTCTACGCCATTCTCGACGACTTGATGCTGGCCGTGCGGCGGCGGAAGAATGTGGAGGAGGCCGCCGCGGGCTTTCCCTCCGCGGCCTGAGCGGTTAAGATCCATGCCATGAACGTCGCTCCCCGGTTCCGCTGTTTTCTGCTGCTTGGTTTGTTTGCCGCGTCGACCGCCGCGGCCCAGGACGATGCCCCCAAACAGGCCCTGGAAGCGGCCAACGTCATCTACGGCAACGGGGATTATCCGGCGGCGGTCGCGGCCTACGAAAAGATCCTCGTCGACTACCCGACATCGCCGGTCGTGGTCAACGCGCAGATCCAGTTGGCCTACGCGGGCTTTCTCGACGGCCAGAACGAAAAGAGCCTCGATGCGCTGGCCAAACTCCGGTCCGGACCCCCGCCGCCGAAAGACATCATCGAACTGGCCGACCTGCTCGAACCGCAGGCCCTCTCCGCCCTCGCCGCATCGCTCAAGGCGGACGACCCCGCGCGCAAAGCGAAATACGAGGAAGCGGTGAAGAAATTCGCGGCTTACGCGCAGAAATACCCGCAGTCCCGCGAGCTCGAGCAGGTCAACTACGGCAGCGCCATCGCCTCGTTCCAAATCGGCGACTTTGCCGCGGCGAGAAACATGCTCGAGGCGAACATCAAACGCTTCCCCGGCAGCGCGAGCGTCCAGGAAAGCCAAAACCTGCTCGCCCTCGCCCTCGCCACGGAAGGCAGCAAGATCCTCACCTCCGAGGGCGGGGACAAGCCGGCGGCCCTCGCCCTCTACGCACAGGCGGGAGACCTGCTGCGCGACATCATCAAAAAAAGGACGGATCTGACCTTGGTCAATGCGGCGCAGTTCCAACTCGGCGAAATCCTTCTCAGCGAGGCAGCCTACGCGCCGGACGACCGCAAACCGGTTCTGCTCACCGAGGCGCGCAACGCTTTCCGCGGCGTTTTGCCCAAGGACGGGATCGTCGCCCTCCAGCAGAAAAAAGTCGACGGACTGCCCGCCCTCGCACGTGCGGCGCTGCTCTCTCGCAACGAAGCCGAGATCCAGCGCACCAACCGCCAAGCCGAGCGCGAGCGCCGCAAGCTGGCCGAGTTGCAATCGCGCCCCGACCAGATTTTCACCGCGCTGCAGAAGGTGGCGGAATCCTACTTCCAGCAGGGGCAATACGACGAATCGCGCATCGTGCTGGCCCACATCGGCCCGCTCCTCACGGACAACGAGGACAAAAAGCGGAATCTCTATTTTCTCGCCATGAGCTACGCGCTGCAAAACGCGGCGGCACCGGCCGAGGAGAAATACACGGCGTTCCAAGGCGCGCACAAGGGCGACCCCATCGCGGCGAATTTGCCCGTGGCCATGGGCAACATGTATCTCACCCACCCCGACGAGGCCGTGCGGAATCCTGAGAAGGCCGCGCAATTTTTCAGGGAGGCGGCCGAGCTTTATCCGAAGAGTCCTTTGCTCGGCTTGTCCGTGGTCAACGAAGCCACCGCGCGCGCGCAGCAGGGCGACGTCGAGGGCGCGCTCAAAACCTACCGGGATTTCCTCGCCACCAATCCGCCGGCCGAAGTCGCCGCCGTGGCGCAGCTCGGCATCGGCAATGTGCTCAAGCAGGAGGGCAAGTGGGACGAGGCCATCGCCGCATACAAGGAAGTGGCGGCGAAATATCCGCAGGCCGCGCAAGTCGAGGAGGCCGAATTCTGGGTTGCCGTCGGCACGCAGCAGAAGGGCGACAACGAAGGCTCCCTGCCGCTCATCGACGCCTTCATGCAGAAATTCGCCTCGGGCCAACTGGCCCCCAGCGCGCTCTACTCCAAAGCATCGGCCTTGCTCGCCCTCGGCCGCAACGACGAGGGCGTCGCGGTCCTGGCCGAGGTGGCCGACAAATTCCCGAAGAGCCAGCCCGCACCCTTCACTTACTTCCAGCGCGCGCAACTCGCCGGTGCGGCGCAGAACAGCGACGAAGTGGTGCGCCTCATGCGCGCTTTCGCCGAGAAATATCCGGAGGACGAAAAAATCTTCTTTGCCTACGACAGCATCGGGCAGACCGAGAACAACCGGGCCAACACCGCGGCAGCCGTCACGGCCTACGAGGAGTTCGTGCAGAAATTTCCCGCCGCACCCAAGGCACCCGAGGCCATGGTCAAGATCGCCGATCTGCATCGCGCGGCGGCCGAGCGTCTCGGACGCTACGGAGCCCTCAACCCCGAGGAGCAAGCCAAGTGGAAGGAGTCGATGGGCGCATCGATTGCCGCGGGCGAGAAACTCGCCGCCGCCTATCCCGAAAGCGCCGAGCTGGCCCTCGGACTCCGCGCCATGCTCGTGGCGAAGAAACAGGAAATGGAAGCAGGCCTGACCGATGCCGCCGGGGTGGAAAAATATTTCGAGGATCTGGCCGGACAGGCCCCGGGCGGGGCGAAAAACAAAATTCTCTTCGCCCGCGCCGCTTTCATCAACAGCAGCGACCCGGCCCGCGCGCTGGAGGAAATGGGCAAAGCCTACGATGCCTCGCTCGTCTACGCGCCGGCCGATCTCGATCTCTACGGCTTGGCCCTGCTCGAGAACGGCAAGGCGGACGAAGCCAAAGGCGTCTTCGAAAAGATCTCGTCGGACTATCCCAACCCCGAAGGCAAGCCGCCGGGCGAGGCACCGCCATCCATCCAGGAAGCGCAGGCCGTCGCGTTGTTCGGTCTGGGCCGCGTGGCGCAGGAGCAGGGCGACGTGGCGGGAGCCGGGCAACTTTTCGAAAAGTTGAAGACGCTTTATCCGTGGTCCCCGAAGGTGCTCGAAGCCAACTACGGCATCGCCGCCTCCCTGCGCGAGCAAGGCAAGGGCGACGAAGCCGTCGCGCTGCTCACCCAGATCATCCGCGCACCCAACGCCTCCTCCGAACTGCGTGCCGACGCCATGCTGCTCGGCGGTTACATCCAGAAGGACAAGGGCGAGCGCGACGCGGCCATCGATTACTTCATCAAGATCTCCGCCTTTTACGACGGCGTGCCCGAAACCGCTTCAACCGGACTCTGGGAGGGCGGGCAACTCCTCGAGCAGCAGATCAAGGAGTTGCAGACCTCGGATCCGGCCAAAGCGCAGAAGCAGAAAGAGCAGATGCTTCGCGCCTACAAGGAGCTGGCGGAGAAATTCCCCGACTCGAAATATTCCGCGCAGGCCCGCGAGCGGCTCTCGGCGCTCTCGCCCCAGTAAATGACCCGCGGCGAACGGGCGGCGGAAATCCTGCGCATCCTGCGCAAGACTTATCCGGACGCGCACTGCGAACTGACGCACCGCAATCCCTTCGAGCTTCTGGTCGCCACGATTCTCTCCGCCCAGTGCACCGATGTGCGGGTCAACATGGTGACCCCGTCGCTCTTCGAAAAATACCCCGATGCACGGGCCATGGCCGTTGCCCGGCAGGAGGATTTGGAGGAGGTCATCCGGTCGACCGGGTTCTACCGCAACAAGGCCAAAAATATCCGCGCCGCCTCGGCCGCATTGACCGCGAAGCACGGCGGCGAGGTTCCGCGCGATTTGGACTCGCTCACCGTCCTGCCCGGGGTCGGACGCAAAACCGCCAACGTGGTGCTCGGCAATGCCTACGGGATCGAGTCCGGTGTGGTCGTCGACACGCACGTCGGGCGGCTCAGCCAACGCCTCGGATTAACCAAACACCGCGACCCGGTGAAAATCGAACAAGACTTGATGAAAGTCGTGCCGCGCGAATCTTGGACACTCTGGAGTCATCTGCTCATCTGGCACGGACGCCGCCGCTGCTTCGCGCGCAAACCGGACTGCGACCATTGCGAGTTATCCGCACTCTGTCCGTCTGCCGGTAAGCACACGCCGAAACAAAAGACGGCGCGAAAGCGCCGCTAAACGCCAAGCATTGCTTTGATCCGCGCGGCCAGTTCGGACGGGACCGCGGGCGTCGCACCGGGCTTCGAAGCAACGAAAGCCGAGAGCGCCGCGGCCGGGGCCGCCGCAGTGGGAAGCGGGATGCCGCGCGCCAAAGCCGCGGCCAGCACGGCCGTGAAGGCATCGCCAGCCCCGACGGTATCGGCAATGTCGGTCACGACTTCAGCCGCACGACGGGAAAGGCGCCCGTCCTCGCAGGTCAGCGCACCTTCTTCACCTTCGGTAAGCACACCGCGCGCGATGCCGAACTCGCGCAGCAGGCCGGCAAAGAGGTCCGCGCGCGCGCCGGCGGCGCCAAGGAGACCCGACACGATGTCCAACTCCTCGCGGTTCAGTTTGAGCACATCGCAATGGCGCAGGGACCACAGGATGGTTTCCTCGTCGAAAAAGGGCGCGCGAAGATTCAGATCGCAAAGCACCGGAACGCCAGAGGCACGGGCGCTTTCGACCAGAGCGCGAATGGTCCGGCGCGAAAGCGGTTGCCGCTGGGCCAGTGTGCCGAAGACCAGTGCACCGGCATCGGTCACGGCAGCCGATGCGGCGTCGGTCGGTTCGATGAAGTCCCACGCCGCCGGCGCGGCAATTTCGTAGCGCGGACCGGGCAGGATATTGACCGATCCGGTTGCCTGACTCGGATCGCTTTGCAAAAAACGCCTGCCGACCGAATGCGATCCCAGCCACTCGCTCAATTCGCGCCCGGCCGAATCGTCACCAACGCGCGAGACGACCTCAGCCCGTTGGCCGAGCGCGGCGACGTGGCAAGCCGCATTGGCCGGCGCACCGCCGGGGAAGCAGGAGTTTCCCGCGCGGTCGACGAGAACCTCGCCGAGGCAAAAAACAGTCACGC